>UQVJ01000007.1 GCA_900544455.1 uncultured Eggerthella sp.
GCGCCGGATGATCGCCACCGAAGTTCATCGACGGCCTATCTCAGACTGTAATGGGCTCCTAGGCACTGAATTGCGGGGTGCTTCCGGTGTTGAAGCAAGGGATTCAAAGAGATTGGGTTTTTATCCAGCTGGGGCGTTCGGAAACGAGCCGTAAATCCTTTGGTTTTCAGCATTTACGTGTGCACCAAGTGACAAAAAGGAGCCTCGCTCCTTTTTGTCACTTTTTTGTCGCGCACGTGTCTATAATGAATTAACCTCGCGGAAACCCTCCGGGCACGAAAGGGAACCGGCAAGGAGCGGGGGATCGGGAAATGAGACTCAATTCAAGGAGCGCTACATGGCACATTATTTCGACGAACCCTCTCGTACTTTTAATGAGTACCTGCTTGTACCGGGTTACTCTTCTTCGGAGTGCATCCCCGAAAAGGTTGACCTTTCCACTCCGCTTGTACGATACAAGAAGGGTGAAGAGCCTGCTCTGAAGCTTTCTATCCCCATGGTTTCCGCAATCATGCAGGCTGTTTCCGACGACGGCATGGCTGTTGCCTTGGCTCAGCAGGGTGGCGTTTCTTTCATCTACGGCTCTCAGTCCATCGAAGACCAGGCCGCAATGGTTCGCCGCGTAAAGGACCACAAGGCCGGTTTCGTACGTAGCGATTCCAACCTTACTCCCAACGCAACGCTTCGCGATGTTGTTGCGCTGAAGGAAAAGAGCGGCCATACCACCATGCCCGTTACCGAAAACGGTCTGGGTCAGGGCAAGCTGCTGGGCATTGTTACCGGCCGCGACTATCGTCTTTCCCGCATGGATCTCGATACGCCCGTATCCGAGTTCATGACCCCCCGTGAAAAGCTCATCGTGGGCACCGCAAGCACCACGCTGAAGGAAGCCAACGACATTATTTGGGACAACAAGCTGAACTCGCTGCCCATCGTTGACGATAACGACAACCTTATGTACATGGTATTCCGTAAGGACTATGAACAGCACAAGTCCAATCCGCACGAGTTGCTCGACGCCCACAAGCGCTACATCGTGGGTGCCGGCATCAACACGCGCGATTACGCAGAGCGCGTACCTGCTCTGATCGAGGCTGGCGCAGACGTTCTGTGCATCGACTCCTCCGAAGGCTTCTCCGAGTGGCAGTCCCGCACCATCGCATGGATTCGCGCTCACTACGGCGACTCCGTAAAGGTTGGTGCCGGTAACGTGGTAGACACCGAAGGCTTCCGCTTCCTGGCCGAGGCCGGCGCCGACTTCATCAAGGTTGGCATCGGCGGCGGTTCCATCTGCATCACGCGCGAAACCAAGGGCATTGGCCGTGGTCAGGCAACCGCACTTATCGAGGTTGCAAAGGCTCGCGATGAATACTTCCGCGAAACGGGCGTATACGTTCCCGTTTGCTCCGACGGTGGCACGGTTTACGACCATCACATCACCTTGGCACTCGCCATGGGCGCTGATTTCATCATGCTGGGCCGCTACTTCGCCCGTTTCGACGAGGCTCCCAACAACAAGGTTGTTGTAAACGGCCAGCACATGAAGGAATACTGGGGCGAAGGTTCCAGCCGTGCACGCAACTGGCAGCGCTATGACCTGGGCGGCAACAAGAAGGGCATGACCTTCGAAGAGGGCGTAGACTCCTATGTTCCCTACGCTGGCCCCTTGAAGGACAACGTGGACCTTACGCTTTCCAAGGTTCGCTCCACCATGTGCAACTGCGGTGCGCTCACCATTCCCGAGCTGCAGGACAAGGCAAAGCTTACGGTTATCAGCTCCACTTCTATTGTTGAGGGCGGCGCGCACGACGTTCTGCTGAAGGACAAGACTCCTTTCGTTAGCAACACGCGCTAGGGTTTTCGTTACGCCGACGAAAACGTTTCGTCTGGCTTACCATTTGCGGCTCTTCATAAAATCTCCCCGTTTCGCTCTGTGCGAAGCGGGGAGATTTTTTATATTTGAACTGGGATAACAATGTTCACTCATAAAACACGTTCTAATCCCAGAAAGCGGACGATTAGGTCAAAACTGACGGGTACGCTAAACTTCTTGCTATGGCTATACGAGTACATAAAGCGCTTACCGCAGTTCCCGTTAGCTTGGCTTTGGCTCTTTCTATGGCCCTGCCGGCAACTGGTGCTGTGCGCGAAGCACACGCAGACGAGCTTTCCGATGCCCAGGCAATGCTGTCTCAGGCTTCGGCTGAGCTTGATTCCCTTAACAAAGAATACGATGCCCTGCAGGCGCAACTGAGTGGCCTTGATTCGCAGATCAGCGAAACCACCCAGAAGGTGCAGGATGCTCAGCAGAAGATGCTTGAGGGTCGTGAAACGCTTTCCGACAGCATTCTTTCCCAGTACAAGGGAGACGGTTCCCTTTCGCTGGTGAACATCGTCCTTTCTTCGGAAGATATCTCGGAGTTCACGAAGAATCTGACGTATTACTCTTCCATTCAGGAAGACCAGGCGCAGAAGGTTGCCGAACAGGAGCAGCTGCGCGATACGTTTTCTTCGGCTCTCAGCGAGCTCGACGCCCAGCGCGATGAGCAGCAGAAGCTGATAGACGAGGCCGAGCAGAAGAAGAGCCAGGCCGAAAAGGTAGTGTCTGACGCTTCGGCCAAGGTCTCTTCTATCAAAGAAGAGCAGGCCCAGGCCCAGCTGGCAGCCCTGCAAGCACAGGCTGCGGAAATGCAGAAGAAGGAAGAAGCTAAACAGCAAGCTTCTTCAAGCGCATCGCAGCCCAATTCCAATTGGAACACCAATACCGACCGCAACCCGTCGGCCAATACCAATTCCAATTCTTCCAGCAACGGCTCCTCTAGTTCCAATTCTGGCAGCGTAAGCGCTGGTTGGAAGACGGGCGTCGCTTCCGCTTATGGCGGCAGCAGCGACGCAAGCACCCCGAACCCGGGAACCACAGCAACGGGTGCAATTTGCAACGATTCCTCCATGGGCGTTGCCGTTCCCATGTCCTGGCCGAATTACCGCTCGTACCTTGGACGCGCTGTTGAAATCAAATATGGCGGTAAGACGGTAATCGCTACCGTCAACGACTGCGGTTACATGGGCGGCGGCTCGCGCGCGCTTGACCTGCAGCCGGGTGTCTTCAAGGCTTTCGGGTTCAGCACCTGCCAAGCCTGGGGCGTCCGCACCGTTAGCTACCGCTTCTTATAAGTGGGAGCATAGGGCAAGCATCATTTTCTCACTTACGTCATAGCGTACAGATTGGGGCCTCGCTCGCGAAGCAACTCGCGAGTGAGGCCTCTTTTCGTTGGGGATGTAGGGACAGGCACCAGATTCCCACTTGGCGGACCAAGCCTCGCTTGTAATGCGGTTTGCGTATCAGGTTCGGCGCTAGGTGCTATGACGCAAAGGGAATTTGGCGCCTGTCCCTACATCCCTAACAACCGCTTAAGGGAAATTGTGCGTGGAAACACAGGCGCAACGCCAACACGATATAATGTCAAACCATATGTATATTCAGCGCTCGAAGGTTCGCCTGTTTGAATCAACGGGCTCTGCGCACATGAAGTATCGGAAAAGGATTTTGCCTCATGAAAGAATACAATCCTCACGAGATTGAACCTCGTTGGCAAAAGGTGTGGGCCGAAACCGGCGCGCATAAGGCAACGGAGGATACCAGCAAGCCGAAGCGCTATGTGCTCGAGATGTTCCCGTACCCTTCGGGCGACATTCACATGGGCCACGTTCGCAACTACACCATCGGCGACGTAACGGCTCGCTATTACGCTATGCGCGGTTATGACGTGCTGCATCCAATGGGCTGGGACGCATTTGGCCTGCCCGCAGAAAACGCCGCCATCAAGCACAACTCCCATCCCGCCAAATGGACGTATGCCAACATCGAAACGCAGAAGGCCAGCTTCAAGCGCATGGGCTTTTCCTATGACTGGGACCGCACCGTTGTTGCCTGCGATCCTGAGTATTATCGCTGGGGTCAGTGGATCTTCCTGCAAATGTACAAGCGCGGTTTGGTGGAACGCCGCAACAGCCCTGTAAACTGGTGCCCTAACTGCAAAACGGTTTTGGCGAACGAGCAGGTAACCGAAGGCGAATGCTGGCGTTGCCACGGCGCCGTCGAAAAGCGCGATCTTACCCAGTGGTACTACAAGATCACCGATTACGCCCAGGAACTGCTGGACGATCTTGATCAGCTGAAAGGCTGGCCCGATCCCGTTAAGCAGATGCAGGCCAACTGGATCGGTCGTTCCGAAGGCGCCGAAGTCGATTTCGAACTGATCCCCGCCGAGGGCAAAGACGACGGCCAGACCATCACGGTATTCACCACGCGCCCCGACACCCTGTTCGGGTGCAGCTTCTTCCTGCTTGCCCCTGAAAGCCCGCTGGTACACGACCTGGTGTGCGGCACCGAATACGAAGCCGAGGTTATGGCTTTGGTCGAGGGCGCTGCCAAGGTGAGCGCCGTAGAGCGAGCCCAGGGCGACCGCGAAAAGCATGGCGCCTTCACCGGCCGCTATGTTATCAACCCCGTCAACGGCGAAAAGGTTCCCGTTTGGGTTGCCGATTACATCGTTGCCGATTACGGCACCGGTGCTGTAATGGCTGTTCCCTGCGGCGACCAGCGCGACTTCGAGTTTGCCCGCAAGTACGACTTGCCCATCATCCCCATTATCTTGGGCGAAGATGATCCGCTATATCCCGAGCTCAACGGTGTGCAGGAGCGCAAGGTTATCACCGTCGATTGGGAAAAGTCCTACGAGGCTGAAGGTGTGTTGGTTCAGTCTGGCAAGTACACCGGCATGGTGGGCGGCAAGCATTCTCCTGCTGTCGACGCTATCATCGGCGACCTGGAGGCGCAGGGCAAGGGCAAGAAGTCGGTTCAGTTCCGCTTGCGCGATTGGCTCATTTCCCGTCAGCGCTATTGGGGCAACCCTATTCCGATCATTTACTGCGACGACTGCGGTACCGTGCCCGTTCCCGAAGATCAGCTGCCTGTTACGCTGCCCAAGGACATCGATTTGGCTGCCGGCGAAACGCTTGCAACGCATGAGCAGTTCGCTCAGTGCACCTGTCCGAAGTGCGGCAAGCCTGCGCGTCGCGAAACCGACACCATGGATACCTTTACGTGTTCCAGCTGGTATTACATGCGCTATACCGATCCGCACAACACCGAGCTTCCTTTCTCGCCTGATCGCGTAAACCGCTGGATGCCGGTCGATCAGTATATCGGCGGAATCGAGCACGCTATTCTGCATCTGCTGTACAGCCGTTTCTTCACGAAGGTGCTGCGCGATATGGGTATGCTCGACTTCGATGAGCCCTTCACGAACCTGCTGTGCCAGGGTATGGTTCTCGACGAAAACGGCGAGGTAATGTCGAAGTCGAAGGGCAACGTTATTAGCCCCGAAGACATGATCGCCGGATACGGCGCCGACGCAGTACGTGCCTACATTCTGTTCATGGCTCCGCCTGATAAGGAACTGCAGTGGAATGAAGACGGCCTGGCTGGCATGTATAAGTTCTTGAACCGTACGTGGCGTATGGTGAACGACCTTACAGGAAAGGCTGGCGAGGAAACCTTCTTCCAGGCTGGCGCAAAGGCGGAAGAGGCAAAGAAGGCTCATGACGAACTTCTGCGCGAGCGCCATCGTGTGGTTGGCAAGGTTATCGACGACTTTGGCCGCAACAATTTCAATACGGCTATTGCTGCCATCATGGAATTGGTGAACGCTACAGGTGATTACCTGCGCAAGAACTCTGCTGAGGATCGTGCCGCCAATGCCGAGCTTGCTGCCTTCGATAGGGAAATTGCCGAGGTTATTGTGAAGCTGCTGGCTCCGATGGCCCCCCATTGGGCTGAAGAGCTGTGGCAGGATGTTTTGGGCAACGAAACTTCCGTACATAAGGAAGCTTGGCCCGAGTTCGACCCGAACGCCGCTAAGGCTTCCGAGGTTGAGCTGGCGGTGCAGGTTAATGGCAAGGTGAAGGCGAAGATCACCGTTGCTACCGATGCGGCGGAAGATGCTATTCGCGAAACAGCTTTGGAAGCCATCGCCGACGCAACCGCTGGTAAGGACATCAAGAAGGTTATCGTTATCCCGGGCCGCTTGGTCAATGTGGTAGCAAAATAGCCAGAATGTGCTTTTAGGGGCCAGATCTGCTTGTGAACTGCCTCCCATTTCTTGGAAGCGAGAAATGGGAGGCTTTCTTATGCGGGCGGATTTCAGAGCAGGCCGCGTACGAACAAAACGCGCGGACAACGTGGAGGTTCCGAAACTCTTACGTACGTTTGCTATGATCAAAGCCTATGGGAACTAAACGAAAAAAAGGATGCCTCCGCCGCTTTATCGAAGCCGTTATCGGCTTCGTGCTGTTTGTTGCGCTTGTTGTGGTGGGCGTTCCTCTGGGAATCAATGCTTGGGTTTGCGCAAGCACGCGCCCTGCTTTTGAATCTCAGGCTCAAGCGGCTGCCAATGCGGACGCTTTCGAAGCTGACGCCATTGTGGTGTTGGGCGCAGGCATCAATTGGGACGGTAGCCCCTCAGCTGTTCTGAAAGATCGCCTTGACGTTGCCGATGGCTTGTACAACGCCGGGGTCGCGCCGAAAATCATCATGAGCGGCGACAATAGCGACTCTTCGTACAATGAGGTCATGGCCATGGCGAAGTATGCGAAGGCCAACGGCATTCCTGCCGAAGATATTTTCTGCGATCACGCCGGTCTTTCCACGTACGACAGCATGTACCGCTTGAAGAATGTGTTCAACGTGCAGCGCTGCGTCATCGTTACGCAGGAGTACCATCTATATCGTGCCGTGTACGATGCGCGCGGTTTCGGCATCGATGCGCGTGGTGTTGCAAGCGATCTGAGCGACTACTCCGATAAGGATTCTTACGAGCAGCGAGAATTCTTTGCGCGTATTAAAGATTTCTTCGGCATCATCACCAAGATGGAGCCGCAAACGAAGAGCGAACCGGTTTCCCTCAACCAATCGGGGACCGTTACCCAGTGGTGGTAGAAAGGGGTAGCAATGCCGAAAATCGTTATTGTTGACACCGACTTCGAAAGCAACGACTTTGAAGTGCGCATGGCGAAGGAGGCGGGCGTTGATATTGCTCTGTTCAACGAGCGTGAGCCCGAAGCCATCATCCGTAATGCTGCTGATGCCGACGGTGTGGTTACTTCCTATGGCAAATTCCCCTCTGCGGTATTTGAGGCGCTTCCAAATTTGCGCGTGGTAAGTAGAACAGGTATCGGGTACGACGGTATCGATGTGCCTGCGGCAACGAAGAACGGCACTGCGGTATGCGTAGTGCCTGGTTACGGTACCGAAGTGGTGTCCGACCACGCTATTACGCTAGCGCTCTGCGCGCTGCGTCGCTTGAACGAAACCGATGCCGATATGCGCGCTGGCATTTGGGACTATACCCGTCATCGTCCGTACGGCCAGGTATTCGGCCTTGTGTTCGGCGTGGTGGGCATGGGCGAAATCGGTCGTGCCACTGCCCGCAAGGCTGCTGGCCTGGGCTTCAAGGTGGTGTGCTATTCGCGTTCCCTCACGCCAGGCCGCCGCACGCCTGAAGGCTATGACATTTTGGGGTATGAAGAGCTTTTGAAGTGCGCCGATGTGGTTAGCTTCCATACTGCTCTCACTCCCGACACCCATCATCTACTTGATGCTCGTTGTATGTCTCTTATGAAGGATAGTGCGGTGGTGGTGAACACATCGCGCGGCGCGGTTATCGACACGCTCGCTTTGGCAGAAGCGCTCCAGGCGGATAAGCTGTGGGGTGCTGGCATCGACGTGTTCGAAGGCGAGCCTGTCGATCCAGGTCATCCGCTGATGAAAGCTCCTCATACGGTGCTCAGCCCGCATGTGGCCTACTGGTCCGAAGAATCGGGCGTTGAGCTGCGCACGCGTGCCATGCAGGCCGCAATCGATGTGGTTACGGGAGCGCGTCCGAAGGACTGCCTGAACCCTGAAGTGCTGTAGGGAACGGGGTTAGCTCCGCCTGTGGGCGAGTGGTTGCGGCTGGAACCTCGACAAATGCTGCCGCTGGAGTTTGCTCCGTCCTTGGGCAGGTAGTTACTTTCGTTTTTCTTTGATGCGAAGGAGCCGAGTATGCTTGTTGGCGTAATTTCCGACATACATGGGCATTTGAGCGAGCAGGCATACGATGCCTTGCAGCCGTGCGACATGATTCTGTGTGCGGGTGACGTTGAGCGGCCATCCGTTCTCATGGAACTTGATGCCATCGCCCCAACGGTTGCGGTGTTAGGCAATTGCGATTCCAGCCTGCGGGGAATGAATATTCCCTTCGTGGCGTCTCCCCGTATTGGCGGGGTGCGCTTCTTTATGACGCATCGCCCTGAAGATATTGGCACCGTTGCTGAAGACGTACGCGTGGTGGTGCATGGGCATACCCACGTTCCTCGTGAAGAGCTTATCGACGGGGTTCTGTATTTGAACCCGGGGAGCGCTAGCAAGCCGCGTGGTGGCAGCAGGCGGGGCATTGCCCGTCTTGCTATCGACTCGGGCAAGGTTGCGGGCGTCGAATTCGTGACATGGGAATAGGCGGGGCGGCACTCCCGCCTGCGCGGTTGGGGAAGTGGCAAAATAGGCGAAATAGCTAAAACGGGCACGCTTGAAAAATGGCAAGTTGACCCAAAGGGACTTGCCCGTTAGAATACATACTTACATTTTATGCATGTGCGCCGTTAGCTCAGCTGGTAGAGCAGGGGACTTTTAATCCCAAGGCCGCGGGTTCGATTCCCTCACGGCGCACCACTTCGCAACTAAGGCCCGCCGTAAGGCGGGCCTTTTGCATTCAACGGGCGCCACTTTCGTTTTGGGCAATAGGAGATAGCTTTTGCCTATACTCTCTCTTGCCCATATCCCTCTTTCGCGGGTTTTGGCCCGTTGTTGCCGCTGTGGCTCTGCACGTTTTTTGCAGGATTCGCCCCGTAGGGGTGAATCGGCTTTGTTAGATCTGCCCTATTGCGGCAATCGGTCCATCTGAAAACAAAAATCCCACCTTTTTTGCAACTTTTTTGCGATTAGGGACTCTTTTCTGCTCCCCTAAAGCGGAAATAGGCTGCCGCACAGCCGATTATCTGCGCTTTTGCATCGCGATCCGCGATCGGGGGAGTCCATGACAATCCCCAATCGCAAAAAAGTTGCAATCCGAGCCGTTTTTCTGTTTTCAGCCTTCCCGCAAAGGGTTCAGGGTAGTGTCGGGGGATTGTGCGGCCCAGGTCCGGCGCTGCGGGATGGTCCGGCGTTGACGTTGCGGGATGATTCGGCGACGGTCTGGGCGCGGCGCTGCGAGATGATGCCGGAGGCGGCGACCCTTCGGGCGAATGCCTGCCATAGCAACCAAAAACCCTCATTAAGTGCGCGTTTGGGGTTGGTCTTCGTCTTCGTATGTGCATCCCTTGTGCAACTCGTGAACGTTTGCAGGGCGCATTTGGCCCTGTGTTAAAGTCACCCAACATGACTTTTTCGCCTGCAACCACAGCCAAAGCCTACTGCTCATCGCACCGCGAGGGCGTTCTTGCCGTACTCAATTGGGCTTGCGTCCTATTAGTGGGTCCCTTGCTGTGTGCAGCTGTGGCTGAAACCCTCAGCCTTTCCGGCGTTTCTGGTCTTGAGCAAGGGTTTTTCCTACTCAATGCCTCTATCTATCTCTTTATCCACCTTGTTGCCTATTTGTTTATTCGCAGCACGCGCATTACTTGCCTGGCGGTGTTCCTGGTGGTGCTGGGATTCAGCGTGGCCAATCACTACGTTATTGCCTTTACGGGTATTCCCATCACGTTCGGTGATCTCATGTCTGCAGGGGTGGGCATGTCGGTGGCGGGTGGCTATGCATATGCGCTCGATGCCCAAGTGGTTCAGAGTCTGATCGCCGCACTCGTTTATGTGGCTGCCCTGTTTTTGATTCCTCGCTCGAAGCTGCGCGTGAATTTTGGGAGCAATCAGATGGCGCTAGCCGTAGTGGCTGTGGCTGCCGTGGGGTTGGGCGCTTACCTGTATGGCAGCGAAGACGCATGGAGCCACATCGACACGCACGAATGGAATCCTGCGTACCCCTATTCCCACTATGGCTTTGCGGCGAGCTTTGCATCGGATGCAGCTTCGTCTTCGATGGTGAATGCGGAAGGCTATGACATTGATGCCCTGTGGCAAACCGATGATGCATCGGGTGTAACCCAGGTTAATGTCGGACATGGATATCTGACCGAGGCGGATGGCGTGCCTGCATACACCCAGGCAACCGAAGAATCTCCCAATATCGTGGTGGTGATGAACGAATCGTTTTCCGATCTTACCACCTACTTGGAGGGCTACGAAACAAACATCGACCCAATGCCCTACGTGCGTTCGCTCATGAAGCGCGGCGACGTGGTTTCGGGCACCTGCGCCGTTTCTTCGGATATGGGCACGGGTACAGCCAATTCTGAGTTCGAGTTCCTAACGGGCAATTCCATGGCCTATTTCAAGGGCAATACTCCGTATGTTCAGTTCATTGACACGGAAACGCCCAGCCTGGCATCCCTGTTGGCTGGTCGCGGATACAGCACCATGGCCATGCATGCTTATGAGCGGGCTGGATATAACCGTGTGAAAGTATATGACCGCCTTGGCTTCGAAGCATACAAGGGTATAGAAGATTTCGACGTTGACTTGGATTATGCTCGCGGTTATCCGACCGACGAGGCGAACTACCGTCAGCTTATTAAGGACTTCGAGGAAAATCGCGGTGGTGCTCCCCAGTTCCTGTTCGACATCACCATGCAGAATCACGGCGGCTACTATGCGTCTGATTACGAATGGCCCGTTCGTGTTCACGAGGTCTCGCCGGTAAATTCATACGATGAATCGGTTATCGCCTACGAATCCAGTGTTCACATGGCAGATGAATCGGTGCGTCAGCTCATCTCGTACTTCGAAACGGTAGACGAGCCTACGGTCGTGCTCTTCTTCGGCGATCATGAGCCGCGCCTTTCCAATGAATTTTACTCAAGCTGGTTTACCGACGAGAACGATCTCGATCTGGAAACCACGGCTCAACTTCATAAAACCCCCTTCTTCATATGGGGCAACTACGATTTGAACACCGAATCGATCCAGAAAGGTTCGGTGGTTTCGCTAAACTATCTGTCTACGGTTCTGTTCCAGACAGCAGGGGTGCAGCTTTCGCCATACCAGGAATACTTGGCGGATCTGCGCCTGGAGCACCCCGTTATTACCGCCCGCTACTTCACCACCGCGTTTGGCGACAAGGTTGGTACGATGCCTTCGGCGTTCACCGATTCGATCCGGGAGTACCAGTGGCTTCAATACAACTGCGTATTCGACCGCGCTCATCGCATCCCAGGATTCTATTCATAGGGAAGCGGGCGTCAGTATATATGGTGGCCTTGTGATGGCGCCTTGCAAAGAGAATAGGTGTTTTGCTAAAATCTCCATTTGCGTTTGACTACCTATTTGCTTGAAGGAGCTACCTTGGCTAAAGAAGATGCAATTGAACTGGAGGGCACCGTACTCGAGGCTCTTCCAAACGCTATGTTTAAGGTAGAGCTTGAAAACGGTCACACCATTCTTGCCCATATTTCCGGCAAGATGCGTATGCACTACATCAAGATCCTCCCTGGCGACAAGGTTCAGGTTGAACTCTCTGTATACGATCTCGATCGTGGTCGTATCACCTATCGCTACAAGTAAGTAGCAAGCTAGCGTACCTCACAGGGTGAAGTGCGCTTTTGTCGTTTGCGAGCCCGCGGCGCAAACGCATCCTAGTGGGGAAGGGGAAACCCAAAGTCGCCCCATGAAGCGGAAACGAAACAAACTATCGCCTGCGGCTGGGCGTGGTAGATAAAAGAGAAACACATTACCGAAAGGAAATTGAAATGAAGGTACGTCCTTCGGTCAAGAAAATGTGCGACAAGTGCAAGATCATTCGACGCCATGGCAAGGTACTCGTAATCTGCGAGAACCCTCGTCACAAGCAGCGTCAGGGTTAAAGAGAAAGGGAACGTATTCATGGCACGTCTCGTTGGTGTCGACCTTCCTCGCGACAAGCGCATTGAAGTCGGCTTGACCTATATCTACGGCATTGGCCTCACCACCTCCAAGAAGATCCTCGCAGAAACCGGTGTTAACCCCGATACCCGCGTAAACGATCTTACGGAAGATGAACTTTCCAAGCTTCGTGACTACATCCAGGCTAACCTCACCACTGAGGGCGACCTGCACCGCGAAGTATCTCAGAATATTAAGCGCCTCATGGAAATCGGTTGCTACCGTGGCCTGCGTCATCGTCGTGGCCTGCCCGTTCGCGGTCAGCGCACTCACACGAACGCTCGTACGCGCAAAGGTCCCAAGCGTCAAATCGGTGGCAAGAAGAAGTAGAGGTGTAACTAGTGGCAGCTAAGAAAAACGTTCGCACGCGCATCAAGCGTTCTGACCGCAAGAACATCGCTGTTGGCGCTGCACACATCAAATCCACTTTCAATAACACGATCGTTTCCATCACGGATCCTCAGGGCAATGTAATTTCCTGGCAGTCCGCTGGTACCGTCGGCTTTAAGGGCTCTCGTAAGTCCACGCCGTTTGCAGCTCAGATGGCAGCTGAGGCAGCAGCAAAGACCGCTATGGAGCATGGCTTGAAGAAGGTTGCTGTATTCGTGAAGGGTCCCGGTTCCGGTCGCGAAACCGCTATCCGTTCCCTTCAGGCAGCTGGCCTCGAAGTAGCTAGCATCCAGGATTGCACCCCTATCCCGCACAACGGTTGCCGTCAGCGCAAGCGTCGTCGCGCCTAACTGAAAGGATCGATACACTATGGCAATTAACAGGACTCCGGTTCTCAAGCGTTGTCGCCAGCTCGGTCTGGATCCTTCTGTTCTCGGTTACAGCAGCAAGAAGGAATCCATCCGCCAGCCTAAGCGTCGTCGCAAGGAATCCGAATACGGTATGCAGCTGCGCGAGAAGCAGAAGGCCAAGTTCATCTATGGCGTTCTCGAGAAGCAGTTCCTCGGCTACTTCAAGCGCGCTAAGGCAATGCCCGGCATCACCGGTGACAACCTGATGCGTATCCTCGAGTCTCGTCTCGACAACGTAGTATTCCGTCTCGGCTTCGCCAAGACCCGCAAGGAAGCTCGCCAGATCGTTACTCACGGTCACATTCAGGTAAACGGCCGTCGCGTAGACATCCCGTCTTTCCGCGTTCGTCCCGGCGACCTTGTTGCTGTTGCCCCCAAGGCTAAGGAACTCCTGGTTATCAAGAGCGCTCTCGTTTCCAACGAAGGTGTACAGGTTCCTGCATGGCTTGAGGTTGACATCGAAAAGCTGCAGGGCAGCGTTCTTGCTCTTCCCGAGCGTGAGCAGATTGACCTCGACATCAACGAGCAGCTTATCGTCGAACTTTACTCGAAGTAACGTACGCACTGCGGTTTATTAAGGAGGCTTATTCAATATGACAGAGTTCATGAGGCCGACAGTAACGATCGAAGAGGTCAACGACACCGTTGCCCGCTTCATCGTGGAGCCGCTAGAGCGTGGCTACGGTTACACTCTTGGCAACTGCATGCGTCGTGTTCTGCTTTCGTCTCTCGACGGAGCAAAGGCGACTGCAATTCAGATCGATGGTGTACAGCATGAGTTCACCACTGCTGAGGGTGTAATCGAGGACATCACCGATATCGTCTTGAACGTTAAGGGCCTGGTTTTCAGCGCCCTTAACGGTGACATCAGCGAGGCCACTGCGCATGTACATGCTGAGGGTCCTTGCACCGTTACTGGTGCCGATCTCGAGGTTCCCACCGAATTCTCTCTGATCAACCCCGAGCACGTCATCGCAACTGTTGCTGACGGCGGCACGCTTGAGATGACCGTCCGCATTGGCGTGGGTCGCGGATATGTATCTGCCGAGCGCAACAAGCGCACGGAAGATCCTATCGGCATCATCCACGTTGACTCGCTGTTCTCGCCGGTTCGTCGCTGCACCATGGGTGTTACTGACACCCGCGTTGGCCAGCGCACCGACTATGACAAGCTTGTTCTTGAAGTTGAGACTGATGGCTCCATCAACCCCACTGAGGCTGTGTGCCGTGCTGCGAACATTATTAACCAGTACATGGGCGCATTCCTCATGCTTGACGAGGTAGAGGAAGACGAAGAGGGCGAAGTAGTTTCCATCTTCGCTCCTGAAAACCAGGAGACCAACGCTGAGCTCGACAAGCAGATTGAGGATCTGGACCTTTCCGTTCGTTCCTACAACTGCTTGAAGCGCGCTGGTATCCACTCCGTTCGTCAGCTGGTTGAATATTCTGAGAACGACCTGCTCAACATCAGGAACTTTGGCGCGAAGTCCATCGAGGAAGTGAAGGACAAGCTCATTTCCATGGACCTCAATTTGAAGCAATAGGAGATTTAAAGATGAGGCACAACTATAAGGGCCGCAAGCTTGGCACTGACTTCAGCCATACCAAGGCCATGAAAAAGAGCCTTGTTGCTGCGCTGTTCACCAACGACCGCATCAAGACGGTTGAGGCGCGCGCCAAGGAAATCCGCCCCGATGTAGACAAGATCATCACCTGGGCAAAGAAGGGCGACCTGCATTCCCGCCGTCTTGCTATCGCAGCACTCGGTGACAAGGAACTGGTACGCGAGGTATTCGAGAAGGTTGCTCAGGGTCAGTTCGCTGATCGTCAGGGTGGCTACACTCGCATCATGAAGCTTGGTAACCGCAAGGGTGACAACGCTTCCATGGTAATCATGGAGCTCTGCACCGAGCCGGTACAGCCCAAGGAAAAGGCTGAAAAGCCTGCAGCTAAGAAGGAAGCTCCCAAGAAGGAAGAAAAGCCTGCAGAGGAGCCTAAGGCTGAAGAGGCAACCGAAGAGGCTGCTGAATAGTTCTAGCGCTATATAGCTTTCAAAGGACCCGTTCGTAAGAGCGGGTCCTTTTTGCTTTTATGCGGCCAATAGGCTCAACACGCAGCTTTCGATATCCTATGCCTCATGCGGCGATGTTGCAGGAGCGCCATCTAAGCGCATTTCGCTGCCGTTTCAGCTCCATGGCGACCGCTGACCTTCAAGGCAGCAAAGATAAGCCCATAGAGCCCTCAACAACGTTCTGCGAAATTGCGATGGATCAATTTCAACAAGACCGTGGCGAAAACGTGATGTTCCAATTCTGTTCCGCATACCCGATTACTATGGGTAACGCACTTTATGCTCTCATTGCGAATAAGAAAGTCGGGCTGATTTCTCATATGGCACGTTTTAGCGGGAACAGTAATTTTAAACATCGTATGGCTCAATGGATGATGGGTCGATATGGTATCGATGAGCTCACCCAGGCTCTGATGCTTTTGGGATGCGCCTTCGTTCTGGTGAATTTCTTCGCGCATTCGAGCATCTTGTCAACGCTTGCTCTGCTGCTCATGGCGTTGGGCATTTTCCGTTGCTATTCAAAGAACATCGCAGCAAGGGCGCGCGAGTTGGCCAAGTATCAAGAGCTTATGGTGAAGCCCAAGGCCTGGTGGCGTCTATTTAATAAGAAGTGGATCAATCGCAAAACCACGATCTACTTCAAATGTAAAGGATGCGGGGCGGTTTTGAACGTGCCAAAGGGCAAGGGGAAGATTCTCGTTACCTGCCCAAAATGCGGCGCTAAAGAAGAGAAGCGTTCGTAACCTCAATTCTCTTGGTGGATAGTATTATCACCATGTAATCCACATAATGTGTTCGTAATTATTCTTGCATACTACATATAGTATGTTTCCTGCCCAAAAATACTGTGCCGCTTAGAAAATCAAGGGGTTATTTATAAATTTCTTGGGCGTAATATAGGCATCGCTAGCTTAACCACTGCTAGCGTAGCGATCGCTATAGATACAAGAAGCGACCTTCAATAAGGGAAGCCACCTTCTCATCGGGGAAGCCACCTTTCCGCTTGGATATATTTTGTTAGGGGAGCGTATGAAAATCATCAAGCGCGACGGCTCCGAAGCTGTTTTCGATTTGAGCAAGATTGCCAACGCCATTAAGGGTGCAAGCGATGAATCGCCCGAAAGCGAACGTTTAACCGCTCGCCAAATCGATTACGCAGCACATAACGTTGCCGATTTATGTGAAACTGCGGGCCATACCGTTTCCGTTGAGGAAATCCAAGATATGGTCGAAAACGAGATTATGGCGCTTCAGAAGTTTGAAGTTGCCCGTCGGTACATCATTTACCGCTACGTGCAGAACATCAAGCGTCATTCCAACACTACCGATGACAAGATTCTTGCCCTCATCGAATGCAACAATGAAGAGGTCAAGCAGGAAAACTCCAATAAGAACCCTACGGTAAACTCGGTTCAGCGCGACTACATGGCAGGCGAGGTTTCCAAAGACCTTGCTACCCGTATCCTTCTTCCCGAAGATGTTGTGAAGGCGCATGAAGAGGGCGTTATCCATTTTCACGATTCCGATTACTTCGCGCAGCATATGCACAACTGCGACCTGGTAAATTTGGAAGACATGCTGCAGAACGGAACGGTTATTTCTGGCACGCTCATCGAAAAGCCCCACAGCTTTTCTACGGCATGTAACATTGCAACTCAGATCATTGCTCAGGTTGCATCGAGCCAGTATGGCGGTCAGTCCATTTCTCTTACGCACCTTGCTCCGTTTGTCGAGGTTAGCCGCAAGAAGATTCGCCGCGATGTGATTCGCGAGCTTAATGAAGTTGGCGTAGAGCCTTCTGCTGAGCAGCTTTCGCGTATCGTTGAAGGCCGTCTGCGCGATGAGGTTCGCCGTGGCGTTCAGACCATCCAGTATCAGGTGGTAACGCTCATGACCACCAACGGTCAGGCTCCGTTCGTTACCGTATTTATGTATCTCAACGAAGCACGCTCCGAGCAGGAGAAGCACGACCTTTCTATCATCATTGAAGAAGTGCTGCGTCAGCGCTATGAAGGCGTAAAGAATGAAGAAGGCGTGTGGATCACCCCGGCATTCCCGAAGTTGATCTACGTGCTTGAGGAAGACAACATCACCGAGGATTCCCCCTACTTCTACCTTACCCAGCTGGCTGCCAAGTGCACGGCAAAGCGCATGGTTCCCGACTACATCTCCGAGAAGAAGATGCGCGAACTGAAGCTTTCCAAGGGAGAAACCCCTGGTAACGGCGATTGTTACACCTGCATGGGTTGCCGCTCCTTCCTCACCCCCGATCGTTCGGGCAATGGATACGGCAATGTGGCAAATGCGGGAAACTACGAACCAGGCAAGCCCAAGTACTATGGCCGTTTCAATCAGGGCGTTGTTACCATCAACCTGGTTGATGTTGCTTGCTCTTCCTATCGCGACATGGACAAGTTCTGGAACATCTTCGAGGAGCGTCTGGAGCTTTGCAAGAAGGCGCTGATGTGTCGTCATGATCGTTTGAAGGGCACCCTTTCCGATGCCGCTCCTATTCTGTGGCAGTATGGTGCGCTTGCTCGTCTGAAGAAGGGTGAGCCCATCGACAAGCTTCTTTATGGTGGCTATTCCACCATCAGCTTGGGATACGCTGGTCTGTATGAATGCGTGAAGTACATGACGGGCAAGAGCCATACCGATTCCGAAGCAACGCCGTTCGCCATGGCCGTTATGCAGAAGATGAACGACAAGTGCACGGAATGGAAAGCCGAAACCGACATCGATTTCAGCCTGTATGGCACGCCGCTCGAATCCACCACGTACAAGTTTGCCAAGTCCCTGCAGCGTCGTTTTGGCAATATCCCCGGCGTTACCGACAAGGGCTATATCACCAATAGTTATCACGTTCATGTGTCCGAAGAGATCGATGCATTCAAGAAACTCGAATTCGAAAGCCAGTTCCAGCAGCTTTCGCCAGGTGGGGCAATCTCATACGTGGAAGTGCCTGATATGCAGGACAACCTGAAGGCCGTTGTCCGTGTGATGCAGTACATCTACGACAACATCATGTACGCAGAGCTGAACACCAAGAGCGACTATTGCCAGGAATGTGGCTTCGACGGCGAGATTCAGATCGTCGAAGACGACGGAAAACTGGTTTGGGAGTGCCCGCATTGCGGCAACCGCGACCAGGAAAAGCTCAATGTCGCTCGCCGTACCTGCGGCTACATTGGCACCCAATTCTGGAACCAAGGTCGCACCGAAGAAATTCGCGACCGCGTTCTGCACCTGTAAACACCGTTGCGCCCCCCCCAGGGGGGGGCGCAACACACGGAGGTGCTGTACGACCTGAGCGGGAAGGGCTGCCCCCCTGGGGCCAACTCTTCCTTGGGCGATTTCTTGCAAAAGAAATGTATAACGGGATGATTCATGAACTACGCCAACATTAAATATCGCGATATTGCTGATGGGGAAGGGGTACGCACCACCCTGTTTGTATCGGGATGCTCTCATCATTGCAAGAATTGCTTTCAGCCCGAAACCTGGAGCTTTTCCTATGGGCAGGAATTTACCACCGAGATTGCCGATGAGGTGCTGGCAACGCTCGACGATTTCTTCGTTGACGGCTTGACGTTTTTGGGTGGCGAACCTATGGAGCCGGAAAATCAGCACGGATTGCTTGAGCTGGCAAAACGCGCAAAGGCGCTGCACCCCGAAAAAAGCATCTGGTGCTATACCGGCGATATCTACGAAGACTTGGTTGATGCCGCCTCGCCTCGTCATACCGAGGAAACCGATGAGCTGCTAGGCTTGATTGACGTGCTGGTGGATGGCCCCTATATCGACAGCTTGCATGACATCACCTTGCGTTTCCGGGGTTCGTCGAATCAGCGCGTTATCGATATGAATGAAACGCGCAAGACTGGCGAAGTGGTGTTGTGGAAAGACGAAGAGGTGTACAGCACCCATTCGATGTAGCCGCTGGTTTTTATAGCGAGAATAGCGCCCGTCGGGATCGAACCGAAACGCTAACCATCCCGTCATAAAGAAACTAGTTTCTTTATGACATTCCAAGCTAAGAGAAGGATCGGCACTGCCGGTCCTTCTCTGCTTTGATGCAAAATAGGACGAGCAAGAAAGGCTGTGAAAAAATGTTCAGGGAGCAGTTCCACGGAAGCTTGACATAATAATTCTTTGTTCTTCTAAAGTAAAACCCCAGCTCAAATACGGTTCGTATTAACGAACCTATGCCAGATAAGGCATTTTGGACAGAATAAGATCCGCATGTATGCAAAAAAGAAAGGTATTTCATGTCGGATCACGCACATAGCGCTTCTCCTCAAAAAGCTCTTTTTAGTTTTATTTTGGCGATCGTTTTGGTTGTGGGGTTGATTCCCTCGGCAGCATATGCTGAAGGGACTCCAGAGAAGAAAGAGGATTCTTCTTCGCTTTTAAACAAAGAAGCCACAGAAGCGGAATATGATGAAACGCTGCAGCTTTGGAAAACAACGAAAGGCGTTACGGGAGTAAAGACTGACGAGCGTGATCCTGCTACAGGGGAAGAAAACTTCCATGATTATGGCGCTGTGCTTGGTGAGACTATTCCTGCCCAGGTGTATTTCAAAATCGATGAAGTGGCTCAAGAGAATGGACAAACTCGTAAAGAGGTTTCTATTCTTTGCTTTGATCATGGAGTAAAGGAATTTGAAGTACCTGCAGAAATTGACGGAAATCCTGTGGTTTCGGTGGGTACGGTAAACAACGGAAGCTGGTTGCCAAGCCCGGCGAGCGATTATCTTAATGCGGGTCCAGGCCCACTTGAGCGAATCACCTTTGCAGAAGGTAACCAGATCAAATCCATTGGATACCTTGGGTATTCTCATATAACTGAAATTAGCATTCCTTCTACCGTTGAAACTTTAGGTGATTCTGTTTTCGACGAATGTGCCTATCTAAAAACAGTGAATTGGAATGATGCAAAAATTACTACCATTCCGCAAGAGGCGTTCCGGAATTGCTCTAGCCTTGACGATGAAGTAGTAGAGACCCTTCCTTCCTCGGTGACGACAATTAAGCACGATGCCTTTTACGGTTGTGGTGCGGATGGAAGTCAATCTGACGAGGACTTTGGTAAGAGTTATTTTACTGATTTAGTTATTCCGGATACGGTTGAAACTATTGAGTCGGGTGCGTTTGAGCATTGTCCGTTTTTAACATCAGTCAAGATTGGTGCTAGTGTAAAAAGTATTGGCGATGGAGCGTTTGCTGCTAACCCTTATCTAACTGAATTGACCTTACCTCAAAATGTGCAAGTTATAGGTTTTGCGCCGTGTGATTCTTCGGCTACTTTTTCCATTCTTAATCCAGATATTCAGTTCACAAGTTACGAAGAACCTAGCTATGACGAGAAAAGAGACTTTGCCGTTGACGGAAAGGTCTATTACAAACCTTTCGAATATGGGCAAACGATTATTGCCTATGCAAAGAAGGCAGATGGCAGTCCCACTATGGTAAGGCAATTTGCCGATTGGTATGAAAATGTTGCTGAAGATAAAACATATACCAGTAGCGACACAGGCGAAGAAAAGCCTTGCTACACCTTTTTGTGGCTCGATGAAGAACTGAAAGTGACCGGCTCGCTGCCTTCAGGAGCGAAAGCTTTCCTTACGCAAACTGGGACAACAAAAGAAATTGAAATAAATGAAGATGGATCATTTAGCGTTAATGCAGTTGCCAATCCGCAGGCATCAATACGAGTATCGCTTCAAGGGTATTATGATAAGGAATTCGTTCGTAGTGCTGAAGAAATGACGAGCGATTGGGATATTGGCACGGTTGCGCTTGACGCATTTCATGAAGCGCCTGTTGATCGCTCAGTGGGCATTACCGCGAAATATCGAAAAGGGACAGATGAAAATGGCGATGACGTCTTTGTTTCGTTTGGCTCGCTAGATCAATTTAACGTTACTTTAAAACTTAATGATGAACTTCTTGAACCCGAAAAAGACTATCAGTTAGCGGGTTTGGGAGCAGTTCTTTCGGAAGAACGAGCAAAAGAACTTCATTCAAACCTTGAGACTGCAAAAATGATCTGCCAACTTTCTCCAAAGGAAGGATCTAAACTTAAGGTATCAGCAAGTCAACCTACCTTCCTCAACACCAAGACGGGCGTTTTTGATGTCACGCTTCCTTCTTGGGGATCGGCTGAAATTACCGCAGTGAACAGCTCTGGAACGCGTAGTCGCGTGCTGGTTTTTAATGGAACGAGCGACAGCTCCACGTGTATCGAAGACAATTACACCGATATTGTTTGGCCTGATAACCAAAACGATCCCTCATGGATTTATTCAACCAATCAGCTTGCTCCAGGGGACTATACGGCAGTTGCGTTTTTGGGCGATGTTGTTGACTTTAATGTTCGAACCATTGCGGGCCTCAACAGAATGGGAGTGCCTTATGCTAAGCAGGTATTTCATGTTGAAGATGGTGCCCAGCAAACAATAACGCTTGATGTGCCGGACTTCGATCTGTCGAGCATTCTTCAAAGCATGAATGTTTCATCACTTACAGGGAATGTTAAACCATCGCAGGTTGCTGTTGGCGTTGAAGCCATCATGGCGATTGACTACTCGTTTACGCGCGAACAAGCAGCTACGATAAAACTTGAACTACCCAGAAATTCCTACACTGATTTAGTGGCAGGAGCAAAAGAAGCTGACGGAAATTACGTGGCAGGAAAATATGCTTCTGTCACCGATGATACTGTCGAGTTTTCGCTGCCTGATACGTCAAAACAGGGGACTCTTTATATAAGCCTCAAGCCTGCGAAAGCGCAGCCTTATTCCTTACCTGTGTATCTAACTGTGGGAGGGAAAACAGCACCTGCTGCCAATATTTCTTTTGTTGCGTCTGATGCAACCATGGAATTGGGGTGCGACTATCTTTCAAGCGAAGGCAATACGGCTACGGTTTATGCGGAACCTGGTTCTGATGTTGCGGTAAAGATCGGAGATGTTCAGCTTGGTGGGGGAACAACAAACGAATTAGGCCGTTGCCCAATCACGTTCTCTGTTCCCGCCGAACTCTCCTCTTCGTATTTGACGAACGATCAAATAAAAGTTGAGGCAGAAATCACTAAGAAAGGAACAAATTCCAATACCTTTGCTTATGGAACATGGAGAGACTCTGCTCAATTGTGGCAGTTCAATATAACGAACCATGGAGTGACGCAACAGGTTATTTCTGATGGTAAAGAAACGGATGAGCATATCACTATTACCTATCAGCTGTGCAGGAAGGAAAATGCATACTGGAGTTTTGATATCACCGTAAAAGGCAATGGGCAAGAAACCAACGCGGATGATACGTTGCTTATGTATGTAGACTGTGAAGGTGATTTCACGGTACCAATAACGTTATCTAAGGTGTCAAGCGAAAACGGGCTAACACGCTATGCGGGTGAATATGTGGATGAGTCGTATCTTGATTTACTGAACAGGGAAGGCGATAAAGTTGGCGCATTCTCAAAGGATGAACTTCTTGCACAGGAAGATCTATTTATTCCTAAGAGTTACCGCTTTGATATGTTCGACCTTGCCTATAAAGCAAATTTAGACGAGGAAAACCTTGCCAAGCAGGCAAAAAAGCGTACGGAAGATGAACTCAATGCACAGCTCAGCGCTATGCGTCCGATCATTGCAGACTATACCGTCAGTGATGACACTAAGACGATATTAAAAGAGGGAGAGGATGGTCTGGATGGTTTGATTGGGAATATGCAAGCTATCTTAGACGATCCCGCTGCGACAACCGAAGATAAAGCTGAAGCTAATGAGGTAATCAAAGAGCTGGAAAGCTACAAGGAAGAGCTGTCAGACCCTACCTCTTATTTTGAGGATAATCGATTCGAAAGTGCCGATGGACTCGATAACCTAAACTACTTTGAGGCATGGTTGTTCTCTGATGATGCTGACTTTTTTAACGATGACGAGCTTGAGAGTTGGACACCGCCCACTGATGATGAAATAGACAGCTTAGCGCCTGATTTGTCAGAGGCCGATAAGGCAAAAGCTAAAGAGAGCGTGAAGGTGGTTAATGATAGGATTTCTGGCACAATAGCACGATCGAAAAAGGCAACGTCAGCTGCCAATATGGTCCGCAAGGAAATTGCTAAAAGCGCAGGGCTTGACCACGATCTTTCCTACTATAAATCGCTTACAGGGGTAGGCAATGCTGCACTAAAGGAGCAGGCACAGGGGACGGTATCGATCTCTGATGGTAAAAACGCTTCAGGGGAAAGCGTTGTCAGTCAAACGATAAACGGTTTAACGGGTACTACCTATGTTTCACCTTCAGAAAAAGCAGACGGTTTATATTCGGGTTCAACATCGGTTGTTTCGGGCTCAAAAAGCGATGGGTCTTCTCGAGATATTACTTACAAAGCTACGTATGACGGTAGCAGCTTCAAGAAAGGCGCTTGGACTGATGCTGCGTGGTCGGCTGGTCTTGATTCGGCGGGTTTGTTAACAGATGCACTCGGAAGTTATCTTCAGCATGGTGCTGATGCGTATGAAATGAATGTTGTTATGCGTCAGCTAAGCCTTCTTCCTGTAAGACAGCAGCTTATTTTGGGTCGCAGTTGGATGAAAGCTCATTTAAACGATGCCTGCAAGAATGAAATAAATGTGGGTGTGGCAAAGTGCAAAGCAGCGAGTTATGCCATGAAGGGTTTGGGCATTGGGGGCGCTGCCGTAGGAATGACTCGCGCAACTGATTCGTATATCAAGTCTGAAGATGCCTATAGCATGCTTGAAAACGACATTGAAATTATTGACAAATGGATTGCGTATTATGAAGCGAAAAATCCCTGTGATAGTGATTGTTCTAATTGCCTTACTGCTTTACGTGCCGAAAAGAAAGCGGCTCAAAAATATCAGGAAGTGCTAAAGAAAGAACGCAATCACAATCGTTGGGATGTGGGAGTCGCAACAACAACTACGGTGCTTACCGTAGTGGGCGCTTTCACTTCATTTGGCACCTATGACAAAGCTGTTACGGGCGTTTCACTTGGTTATGATGCGGGTTCAACAGCTATTCATGTGGCACGCTCGACCACACTTGATATTCGTAAAAACGCCTATGATAAGGCAACGAAGTATCGAGAAAGCGTATGTAAGGGTACAAAGAAAAAGAAGGATAAAGACGAATCGAAAAACAACGGAGCCACGAATGGCGGCGGCTCTAATTTGGGTTCGTATGGGGAGCGCTCGGTTGATGCAAAATCTATCCTCGACCCATCAGGTATTGTGTATGAGGGCTTAGAAAACAATGTGGTAGAAGGCGCTACTGCTCAGGTATACATCAAAGGAATGCTTGGTCTTGGAGAAGAGGTCTGGGATGCGGAAGCGTATGAGCAGATCAATCCCCAGATTACGAGTGGCGATGGTGCCTTTGCTTGGGATGTACCCACCGGAGAATATAAAGTCAAGGTGACAAAGGAAGGGTACGAAGAGGCTTCTACTGACTGGTTACCTGTTTTGCCTATCCAAACGGGGCACAAGATTAGTTTGAAGTCAAAAGTTGCTCCTGAAGTGGTTCTCTCAAAAGCTAATCCAGACTGTATCGAGCTTGAATTTAGCCAATATATGAAAGCTAAGGATGATTTGGATGTCAGTGGGTTGGATGTTGACCATATAGAGTGGGTTGATCCTCAAGAGGCATCGGAGGCTGATGGCTACGGTATGCTTTCTAAGACGTTACGTGTGTATCCTAAGCAGGAATTATCACAAGGCTCGCAGATTGATCTTGGCATAAAGGGTGCTCAGAATTATGTTGGAGCACAGTTAAGCAATGGTAATTGGAAAAAGTCCCTTACGGTTGAAAAGTATCCAAGTAAATTGGTAGCAAATTATGAAAATGCTGTTGTTCTGCAAAACGGCGAATCGGTGCAAGTTATTGCGTATGTTCGTTATGGTGACGGCAGCGTCGTTTCTGGTCAAAAAGTTATCGCAAAATTAGAATCATCGAGCATCGCAACTATTGAGGGCAATTCTTATGCGGAAGCGGTAACCGATTCAGAAGGTAAGGCGCAATTTGCTCTTAAAGGAGGTCTTGTAGGTCTAACTAAACTTACCCTTGAAGCTGAAGGTACGGGTCTTGCAAAAACAATTATGGTTCGTACCACCAATGATGCTGCCCAGCCTTCTCGTCCCGTAGCGAGGATTGGCGACGTGGTGTTTGATGCTACTTCGCCTAAGGAAAACAGCATAACGGTGCCGAAGGGTGCAATTCTTGATTTGAGTTGCGCAACGCAGGGAGCAACTATTTATTACACCACCGATAACACCTGTCCTTGTAAGACCCCTGAAGAAGGGGGTACCCGTATGGAATATACGGGGCCAATAACGGTAACGGAAAACACGAAATACCGTATATGCGCCTACAAGGAAGGAATGTCATTTGACGGCTATTCTGAGCGCTTGAATATTGATGTTACTGTAAAGGAAGACGACACTCCTGTTGAGCCAATTGTTCCCGATAATCCATCAAGCCCAACTAGTCCTAACAGCCCAGATAACTCGGGTGCAGAATTAGACCAAACGAAAGCAGGCAATACGAACGACACCTCTGTTTCTGCAGCGACAGGTGATAGTTTGGTTCCTTATGCATTCACCGCCCTATTACTGAGTGTATGTGCAGGGGTTGTTTTGGTTGCATTGAAGAGAAGGAACCGGGAAATTTAACACTCTCTTTCTTATAAGTCATTGGCTTGGCTGGACATGGCCTGCTTCCTAGCATGATTGGATTCGACACTCAAATCATGCTGGCGGCACGCGCCATGTCCTTTCTTTTCTGGGCGTGTTCAGCTTTCAAAGTGCGCAAACAGTTTTGCGCTACCTCCGCAGGCGCACGATAGTTTCTTTTCGGCGATAACCCGTTGTGCGCGTTTGCCGTTAGCGCCGCATGGCATACTTGCATCATGGCGGCTTCATTACGCATATATATTCAAGGAGATACCCCCATTCATCGTGCCGATGCGCGCGTGAAACTTGTGCTGTTATTGCTGTTTTCGGTGGGAGTGTTCTTCGTCGATACCTGGCGGGGCCTTGGCATCTATTCGCTGGCGGTTTCCGCGGTGGTTGCGGCGGGTCGTATGCCGCTGGCGCGACTGGGCGCATTGTCGCTCCCCTTGGTGGTGTTGCTTGCTTTTATTTGGGTGTGCAATGCATTCGCCTTCGATGTCGGAAGCCTTGCCGAATCGGGGCTTAGCGGCGTTTCTGCTGGCTTTGCCGAAGGGTGGCAGCCCGTTGTGCTGGCTGGTACGTTTGGGTTCGTGCCGCAAGGATGCATGTTTGCCTTGTTCTACGCGGTTCGCGTCCTTCTTATCTTATGGGCGAGCTTCGCTGTTTCGTTTACCACTTCCGCCGAAGCGCTGACGGGCGCTTTTGCGTCGCTAATGCGGCCTTTGCGCGCCTTTCGCGTTCCGGTTGACGATGTGGCCACCATGCTCTCCCTTGCAGTTCGGTTTATTCCCCTCACCGCAGAGGAATTGGCGTTGGTCCGCAGCGCCCAAACGGCGCGCGGCGCACGGTTGGAAAGCGGCAGTGTTTGGCAGCGTCTGTTCGCCTATCGCACGGTATTCATCCCCTTGGTAGTGCGCTTGTTTCGCCGTGCCGACACTTTAAGTGTTTCCATGGTGGCGCGTTGCTACGGCTGCACCCAGCGAACCAGCCTTGAGGAGCCTCACATATGCCTGCGGCAAGCGGTTGTTTTTTTGGCATGTTCGGCTCTGTTGGTGGTGGTAGCGTGCATTCTTTAGCTGTAAACGTTGCGCTTGCCTGCGCGGGGCGGGTTGAATGCGGGGCGCATGGTATCATTCGAGTGTTTGAACAAAACGTTTCCAAGGAGGAAATTACATGGGTACCATCATCGATGTGTTCGGTCGTGAGATCCTTGACTCCCGCGGCAACCCCACGGTAGAGGTAGAGGTTGTTCTCGACGATTATGCAACAGGTCGTGCTGCTGTTCCTTCCGGTGCATCCACCGGTGCTTTTGAAGCAGTGGAGCTTCGCGATGGCGATTCCGAGCGTTATTTGGGCAAGGGCACGCTGAAGGCTGTTGCTCACGTCAACGAAGAGATTGCCGATGCTCTTATCGGCATGGAAGCCGACGATCAGCGCGGTATCGATGCGATCATGCTTGAGCTTGACGGCACCGAAAACAAGGGCAACTTCGGCGCAAACGCCATTCTTGGTGCTTCTTTGGCTGTTGCCAAGGCCGCTGCAGAATCTGCAGAGCTTCCTCTTTACAAGTATGTTGGCGGCGCAAACGCCAACATGTTGCCCACGCCTATGATGAACATCTTGAACGGCGGTGAGCATGCAGATAACAACGTGGACTTCCAGGAATTCATGATCATGCCTGTTGGCGCAACCTCTTTCGCTGAGGCGCTGCGTTGGTGTGCGGAGATCTACCACACTCTGAAGAAGGTTCTGCACGAGGCTGGCCTTGGTGGCGGCGTTGGCGACGAAGGCGGCTTCGCTCCTAACTTCACCACCAACGAAGAGCCCCTCAAGTACATCGTTGAGGCATGTGAAAAGGCTGGTTACAAGCCCGGTTCTGACATCATGTTCGCTATGGACCCGGCTTCTACCGAGTTCTACAACGCTGAAACTGGCAAGTACGTTTTGGCTGGTGAAGGCCGCGAACTCACCAGCGCTGAAATGGTTGACTACTGGGAGGCTTTGGTTCAGAAGTACCCCATCATCTCCATTGAAGACGGCATGGCCGAGGAAGACTGGGACGGCTGGAAGGCTCTCACCGATCGCATCGGCGACAAGGTTCAGCTGGTTGGCGACGACCTGTTCGTAACCAACCCCAAGCGCCTTGCCAAGGGCATTGAGCTTGGTTGCGCTAACGCAATCCTGATAAAGGTTAACCAGATCGGTTCCCTCACCGAAGCTCTCGAGGCTGTTCAGATGGCAAAGCAGGCAGGTTATGCTTGCATCATGTCCCACCGTTCCGGCGAAACCGAAGACGTTACCATCGCCGACCTCGCGGTTGCAACCAACGCTGGCCAGATCAAGACCGGCGCTCCTTGCCGCTCCGACCGTGTTGCTAAGTACAATCAGCTCCTCCGCATCGAAGAGCAGCTGGGCGATTCCGGCCAGTACGCTGGCATGAAGGCGTTCTACAACATCAATCGCTAGAACATCGGATTGATATTTTCAGAAGGGCTCGCAGGCGCAAAGCTTGCGAGCCCTTCTTGTGTTTTGTCCTTTAATGGGCTCATCCCATATTGTGCCCTTCTCCCAGACTCAAAAATAGTTTGCTGGGGGCTCTCGTCCCAGGGCTAAAAAGCTTGCTGGGACAAGGTGCAAAAGCCACACTCTGTCGAGGCGGTTTGTAAGGGAGCGCTTGCAGACACGTCGGGTGCAGCCGTCGAGGACGTGCCTGCTGAAGCGAGTTGCCCGGGGCGCCGGCGCCTCAAGGGCCTGGGCGAAGGCATGCGCTTCTGGGGCTGCTTACCCTTCGAAAGGCGTTACGTGCGCAACAGCTTCAGCTTGGGTGATTTCTGTTTCGTCGTTGTCCAGGTCGAGCAGGCGATACTTCCAGTTGCCCATGCCCAGCTCGTGCATATACGAGAGCTGACGCAGGCCATGGCGCGTTTCGATTCGTTCGACAAGGTCGTGGTTGTCGCAGAGCCCCGCTTCGGTCATGGCGTACACCAGATCGACGCAGGCGGAGTCGATGGCGCAGATGTCGGTCGATGCCAAAATTCCCACATTCGGTGTGACAACCGGCATAGCACCCGTGCCTTCGCAGTCGCAGGACACCGACATATTGCGCATAACATTGACGTACACAATGTTGCTCCCGAAGAAGTCGATGGTTGCCTTGGTAGATTCGGTTATGCGCTCCATCAGCTCTTCTTCGGCGATGGACCACAGATTGTCAGAGCCAGGCACGGTGTGGATTTCTCCTTTGCCGATGCGGCCGTCGGCGCAGCCAATGCCCAGGTTCTTATTCGATCCGCCGAAGCCGCCCATGGTGTGGCCCTTGAAGTGGGTAAGCGTGAGCATCGAGTCGTAGTTCAGCATATGGGTGCCCACGTGCATTTCATCAAACCACTTGCCGCCGGCAACGGGCAGGGTAGCAACACCTTCTTCGTCCATGATGTCTACCGGGCAGAACGTCCAGCCGTTGTGGGCGATGGTTTCGCGATGCTGTTCGGTGGTGTAGCGGTCGCCTTCGTAATAGGTGTTGGTTTCGACGATGGTGGCATCGGGTAGGTCTTGTTGAACAAGCTCCTTGACCCAGCCGAAAGGAATGATGTTGGGGCCGTCTTTTTCGCCAGTGTGCAACTTGATGGCAATCTTGCCGCTAAGCTGCGGAGCGACTTTGGCGACCGCACGGCGCAGGCCTTCAGGTGAAAGATCGCGCGTGAAGAACACATCGGAAGTTGCGCCATCACGCTGGTCGAACGGCACGCGAATACTGCCGTTGGTTGGTGCTTGCGGGTTTGCTTTGGTCATAGCGGCTCCTCAGAACGGAGTTTTTTCTTTTTCGCTATGGTATCGCAACGAGTTATTTAAGTGACGCAACGTTTCTTAAAATATGAAGCGAAGAACAACGACGAACGCGGCGCCAAAGATTGCGCTGAGCGTCACCAAAAGCATATCGTGCGCGGATTTATGTTTGCGTATGAAGGCATTGTATCGCGAGGTGCGGTTGGGCTCTTCGCCTGCGCAGAACGCCAGGATTTCCTGGTAGGTAAGGATATTATTTCGGACTTTTATCTTGTTTACGGCAAAGCTAAGCCCAAGAGCAGTGGCGAAAGTTGCCAAGAAAACGAGCAGGCAGGCAAAGCCCGATGCGGTGTTTTTCTCAATAAAGCTGTCAAGCGCAAAGAACAAGGCGACTATCGCAATAACGGTTAGCATCATTTCGGCGACATACATCCAAATAAGGCTGTGGTCTGCTTTGCGGACGGATTCTTCCATGGTTTCCACGTCTCCTTTTATCAGTTCGTCGATAGAGATATCGAAGGCAACACTGAGCAAAAGCAGACTCTGAACATCGGGGTACGTGCGTGCTGTTTCCCAATTCGAAATGGTCTGGCGGGAAACGTAGATTTTTTCCGCCAGCGCTTCTTGGGAAATGCCCAGTGCTTGGCGGTGCTTCTTTATCTGTCCGGCTAGTTCCATTTCTGTGGCATCCACTTATTGCTCCTTGCTCGCATACGCAAGCCTGAGCTTGCCTTCGTATTCCAGGATGACGTGCTCTGAAAAACTCTACCACCCAACGATTTCGACATGGCGCATTATTGTTGGATTGATTGGTGCCAAAAATCTTTATCAAATCAATGATCAGCGGTTATTCAAAAGTGGCATGATAGATTTCGTCTTGTTTCTGGGCGAAGTTGAAGGGTGTGGGGGAAAGGCGTTTCCCCAGTCTTTTCGATGCTATTGTTGCAAGGTTAAATAGTTGGCCCCTGCTGAAAACCTGGTTTTTCGTGACGGAGACAACATGAATCCCTGCCTTTTCCAGGGTTGATCTTCTGCTTGAATCAAGATGAAGCTTGCTTGTGTTCGAATGGAAGGTGTCGCTGTCGTATTCGAGTGCGAACCGCTGGTTGGGCCAGCATAAATCGCATCGACGAATCGCGACGCCTCCCTCGTTGGTCGCGATAGGGTGGTTAAGCTCTGGGCGGGGCAGGCCAAAACCGCCTAGCGAAGGAGGGAGGCAAAGAAGCATCGAAAGCAAGCTTTCCATTGGAGAGGCGGATCCTTTTACAAGGTAACTCGATGCTCGTTTCGCCGCCTTGACCCCGTGAATTCCTTCGCATTTCTCGAGATAACGTTCGATGAGCTGGGGGTTGCTGCGCGGATCTCTTCGGAGAAAGCCGCTGCTGGATTGAGCGCTAAGTCCGTAAGAACCGCAAAGCTCATATCCGACAGTGATGAGCTGTATCAAGCTTAGTTCTTTTCCGAGCTGCAGAAACGTTGCTTCTGGCGTGCTTACGTATAAGTCCTGCGCGATCTTGTAGAACGAACGGGAGGGATGTTTCCCCGACCAAATGCGAGGAGAGAGGTTTTGCGACTTTCTCATGTTTGCTTTGCAAGAAACCAAAATCGACACAGGCTTTTCGTCGATGCCGAATTTCCAGAGGATGCCAGTATCCATTTGGGAGTAATAAGGGGAGTTGTTTTCTTGCGGCGCTGCCTGTGAAATGGGTTGCGCCCAATTTCTGTCATGGGTTCGCCAATATGCCAGGGCGGTTTTATGTCCGATGAAAATTGCCATGTTGGGAAATATGACAGACGTTTCTTAATTTCATGAGAAAGCGGTGTGAAGGATATCGAAATCAATCGCCAGCGTTGCCTTTGCGTGCCAGCTGTTCACGTTGTTTCATGGCGCTGAATCCAATAGTGCCGTTTCGGAAGCGTAAAAACAAAAATCTCGCCCTTTCTGCAACTTTTTTTCGATTGGCAATCCTCGCCCACCCGCAAAAGACGGAAAAAAGCCTCCCAACAGTTAATTTGCTGCACTTTTGAGCCAATATCAGTATTTAAAGAAATCGCAGCAGCCCCTAATCGCAAAAAAGTTGCAGAAAGGGCGAGATTTTTGTTTTCAAAACGAGTGGATCGCGACAACAGGGCGGGTGTCGCAGCCGGCGGCGCTGAAACAGGAAGCTTGCCGCAGTCGGCAGTGCTGCAACGAGGGGGCTGCCTCAGCGGGGTTATTTCCGTAGCCGGTAGAGCCGCAACGGGTAAGTGTTGCGGCGGGAGGGTTAGTGCAATGGGTCGTATCTTGCGTAGAACACGCGAAGCCCCCCTGCGTCAGCGGTGCAGAACGAAGGGCGTTATTGCTACGCGGCGGAGCGATCCCGCCCCGAGTGCCAGCCGGCTGCGCTTCGGTCCCGTCGGCGCGAGCCTGGGGCCAAAGGGCCTTTATAGGGCGATTACTGCAAGCCTCTTGCGTGGCGCGGTATACTCTTCCTTGTCCTATACAACGAAAGAAGGGCTCTTCGTGCAAGACCTACCTAATGGCTTTACTGGCTTTGCGAACAAAGCCAAAGAGCAGAATACCAATCCGCTTGATGCGCTCCTTCGCGCCGAACATAAAGAGCCGAAGGAAGCCAGCGTTCCGACGCCTACGCTTTCCAAGGAAGAAGTGCAGGCAATTGCCGAATACGATAGGCGCTGGTCGTGGGTAGAAGTTGATCGAAGTGCCATTCAGTACAACGTGCTTCAGACCAAAAAACAGCTGGGAAGCAGCTGTCGTCTTCTTGCCGTCGTTAAAGCTGACGCATACGGCCATGGCGCTGTTGAGGTTGCCAAGGCTGCAACGGCTGCGGGCGCATCCTACCTGGGTGTTGCCACGGTTGATGAGGGAATCGAGCTGCGCAACGCTGGCTTGCGTGAGCCTATCCTGATGCTGGCGGAACCTCCTGCCCAGGCCATCCCGCTGCTTTTGTACTACAACATTATGCCCGCGGTTTACACTTCCGAATTTGCCATTGCCTATGCAGAAGCTGCTGATGCGCAGGGCTTGAAGGCTCCGTATCATCTGGCCATCAACTCCGGCATGAATCGTATTGGCGTGCATCACGACAGCGTAGTGGAATTCCTTCACCAGGTGAGCTTCCATCGTGCCCTAGAGCTTAAGGGCTGCTTCACTCATTTCGCTACGGCGGACAGCCTGGAAACGCTCGACTTCCAGATCCAGATCAAGCGCTTCGTCGAAGCAATGCGTTCCATCGAGGCGGCGGGCTTCGACCCGGGTATTGTCCATTGCGATAACTCCGCGGCAACGTATCGCTTCCCGAAGACCCACTTTGACATGTGCCGCTTGGGCATTTCCATGTACGGCTACCAAGCCGCGCCCGATACGCACAAGCTCATCGACCTGCGTCCTGCAATGAGCGTGCATGCGCGCATCACCAACGTTATGACGGTGCCCATGAGCGAAGGCGTAAGCTACGGCATGAACTACCGCAGCCCTGGCAGTGTGAAGATCTGCACGGTTCCTATCGGGTATGCCGATGGCCTGATTCGCTTGCTTTCGGGCAAAATCGACTTTGCTTTTAATGATCGTGCGGTTCATCAGGTGGGTAACATCTGCATGGATCAGTGCATGTTCGAAGTTGATCTTCGCTCGCGCGTTTCGGCTCCTACGCTCGATCCGCACATCGGAGACGAAGTTATCATCGCCGGTCCGCATCCTACGGTCGATTGCTCCATCACCACTATGGCAAAGCGCGCAGCCACCATCGAACACGAGGTAACCATCGGCTTCTCGCACCGTATGCCACGCTATTACCGTTAGGCAGCACCATGAAGATCGAAGCGGTTCCCCTTGACGAACTTTCCCAGCAAGTGGCGGCATGTCATGCTTGCAGCTTGTGCGAAGGCCGAACCAACACGGTGTTTGGCGAAGGGGATCCTCATGCGGGTATCATGCTTATCGGAGAAGCCCCTGGTAGATATGAGGATTTACAGGGACGTCCCTTCGTGGGCGCCGCTGGCAAATTGCTCGATGAGCTTTTGTGGCATGCCCATCTTCGTCGCGAAGAGGTGTTTATCGCCAACGTGCTGAAATGCCGACCGCCGTCGAATCGCAATCCTTCAGCGTCGGAAATCGAAGCGTGCGCCCCGTTTCTGCGCACGCAGGTGCAAACTGTCAGTCCGTGGCTGCTCATCACTATGGGTAATTTTGCCACCCAGTTCATCCTGAAAACCGACATGGGAGTGAGTCATTTGCGCGGCACAGTGCGGCAAACCGGACGCTTTTTGGTGGCGCCGGTGTATCACCCTGCCGCAGCGCTTCATGACCCTACGCGCATGGAAACACTCGTGGCCGATTTCGAGCGAATCGGTCGCTTTGTGCATGATAGAATGACCCAGGAATAAAGCAGAAACGGGGCTCGCAACTGCGGGCCCCGGCAAATGTAAGGAGAAAAAATGGTAGAGAAGTCCGATGTAGCTGCAGTGCTCGAGCTCATCCGTCCCTCCCTCCAGGCAGATGGCGGCGACGTTCAGCTGGTAGACGTTGACGAAGAAGGCGTGGTTACCGTTGAGCTTCAGGGCGCTTGCAAGGGCTGCCCTATGTCTCAGATGACGCTCGCTCATGGTGTTGAGCGCGTTTTGAAGGATCGCGTTCCTGGTGTAACCCGCGTAGTGCCCGCATCCTAAGGAGTGCGCTATGCATTGCTGGGAACTCCGCGGTTGCGACGACGAAATGCAGTCGCGCTGCCCTCATAACGTACCCGGTGAGCCGTGCCCGGCGGACTGCCATTTTGCAGCCTGCGAACGTCCGACCCACAAGGTAACCTCGAACCTTGATCTGCTGTTCAGGTGCGATATCGACAGGGAGCAAAGCGTGAAGGATATCTGCCGCTTCTGCGAGTTCTTCCTAAGCAATGCGCCTTCGACGAATGCTGAAAAGTAAACGAAAGCCGCTCTCCGGAGCGGCTTTTTTGTTTTGATTCCCCTCTTGGAGCCAAGGCGTAAAGGTGTGCTAGGGTAATCGCCAGAAACGAGTGCGCACCTTCAAGCGCTTGTTGCCTAAAGACAGCGAAAGGGATACATGTTAAACAACCTTTATCAGAGCCTTGATCCTGTGGCCTTTACCATTGGCCCTTTTTCGGCGCGTTGGTACGGCCTTGCCTATGTGGCGGGCTTTATCTGCGTCATTGCCATCATGTATGTGGTTGGCAAGCGCTGGAAGATGCGCTTCGACTTCGACTCGCTTTGCATCATTATGCTATGCGCCATGATCGGCGTTATCGTGGGCGGTCGTTTGGGCTACGTCCTTTTCTACAACTGGGATATGTACGCCGCGAATCCGCTGGCCATTCTCGAGTTTTCGCGCGGGGGGATGAGCTTCCATGGCGGCTTTATCGGTGCGCTTGTGGCTGGTATCGTGGCGGCGCGCATGGTGCACATGCCTTATCTTTCCCTTGTTGACTTGGCAATTATCGGTGTTCCCATTGGCCTTTTCTTCGGCCGTTGCGCAAACTTCGTGAACGGTGAATTGTGGGGTGCGCCAACCGACCTTCCCTGGGGCGTTGTGTTTGGCGGTTCTGCCGGCATGGAGCCACGTCATCCCAGCCAGCTGTACGAGGCTTTGCTGGAAGGCGCGTTGCTGTTTGCGATCCTCTTCGTGATGTCGCGCAAGCGCCCGCCGTTTGCGCGCGGCACGTATTTTGGTGCGTTCATGGTGGGGTATGGCATTTGCCGCTTCCTTATTGAATTTGTACGTCAGCCCGATGCTCAGCTCGGTTACCTTTGGGGCGGCTGGCTCACCATGGGGCAGGTGCTTTCGGTGCCGCTTATTGTGGCGGGCGTAGTCTTGCTAGTGTATGCGCTGAAAACCAAACATCCCCAAGAAGGCCCCCGATTGGTATAGAGGGGTTGGTTGCGCGCGCTGCCGCCGTGAAAGAGCGGAAAGATGTTATCTGACGCGAAGGGGCGGGAGGGTGTGCTTTGTTGCGGAGGCGGCTGAACGTACCCGCTTTTGCGCCCTGGCGTATTGCCTGATAGAAACGGGATTCTTGCAGCCCATCTACCGCTCACCGATTCTTATCTAGAAATGCTACTCTAGAAGTAGCATAATAAAGGCATCGAAGCTAACTCGCTGCCGAAGAGCCCATGTATCGGCAGCGTCCCAAATGAAGGGGGAATATCATGAAACTTGAATTCTACAAATGCGCTCACTGCGGAAACGTTGCCGTTAAGCTGTTCGACCAGGGCGTGCCGCTTTCATGCTGTGGTGAAGAAATGACGCTGCTCCGTGCAGGCGAAACCGACGGCGCTGCAGAAAAGCACGTTCCGGTAGTCACGGTAGGCGAAACCATCCACGTTGAGGTAGGTAGCGTTTTGCACCCCATGATGGAGGCTCATTTCATCACCATGATCGTGCTGGAAACCTCGAAGGGCTTCCAGGTGAAGCATCTTCAGCCTGGCGAAGAGCCCAAGGCGGATTTTGCGGTTGTTCCTGGCGAAGAGCCTGTTGCCGTATACGAGTACTGCAATTTGCACGGCTTGTGGAAGGCGGACGTCCAGTAGCGTGTTGCCAAGATCGGCCTTCCCGCTAACGAAGCAAACAGGCAGAATACAAACCCTGCAACGTTGCACCTGTTAGCTTGGGTGGGCAGAATTGTTGCCGAGTAATTCAAACGAGTCCGAGAGCGGGCGGCGCTTTGGCTAAAGCGCTGGTGCAAAAACAGCTCGGAACTCGGATGGGCTGCACGTAATCAAAGACTCAGACAAAACTGACCCTGGGGTTTAATCCCGGGGTCAGTTTTTTGTGCAAGGGAAATAAGGGGCAGGCGCATTATTCAATATGCGTCGGGCGCCGGCAACGCAACCGCCGCAGCAGGCGATGCCGGTAGCGTGGCTGCTGCCGCATAAGTGCGGCTCGGCGCGCAGCCCGGCTTCTTTTGGACTTTCATGGCTCCCTGCTCTTCAAGCGATTAATTGCCACGCGCTCACGTATTATGTGATGCATGAGCAAAAAGAAGAACACACAGCGCAAACGGCAGGCTGCCGAGCAGCGTAAACCGTTTGCTTTCAAGGAATCGTACGATGCCATTATCATGGGCGGCGGGGCCTCTAGCCTCGCTTGCGCAGTTTCGTGCCTTCGGGAAGCCCGTGCGGCGGGAGCGGCACTGCCAAACATTCTTTTGGTTGAGCAGGGAAAACGAATCGGTGCTCCCATCCTGCGCAGCGGCAACGGTCGCTGCAACTTCTCAAATTCGCAGCTGGATGTTAGCCGCTATTGGAATAGCACATTTGTGTCCCAAACCCTTGGCTTTCTTGGCGGTGGCCCTGTTCGCCCCATTACCAACTGGTTTGAAGAACTGGGCCTCGTATGGGAAGAAGCTCCTGAAAGCGGTGGGCTGCTGTATCCCTTTTCGAACAAAGCTTCGTCGGTGTTGGAAGTGCTTATGGCAGCACTGCCAGCGCATGTTGTCGATATTCATCCCTGTGTAAAGGCGCTTGAAACCCACCGCAGCTATGATGGGTTCGATGTTCTTCTCGAAGAGTCGCGTTCAGCCACGGGTAACGGAGATGCGGTTGCCAGCGAATCCAACGGGGCGCCGCAGCAGGCAACGGTTCGCGCAGGGCGAGTGGTTGTTGCTGCCGGTGGTGGTTGTGCGGAGTCTTTACTGGCCGGTGCTATTCCTGCGCTGCCTACCGCACCGTGGCGTCCAACGCTCGGTCCTCTCGCTGCAGCATTCCCTGAAAACGTATCGAGCGAAGAACTGGATGGCATACGCTCCCACGTACGCATTAGCCTTCCGAGCAGCGGCTTTTCCGAAGAGGGCGAAGTATTGTTCCGCGGCTACGGCATATCGGGCATCGTGGTGTTCAACGCTTCACGCTATGCGCATACAGGCGAAACGCTGCTGGTCGATTTTCTGCCGGCTATGAAACTCCGTGAAGCCGAAGACGTTATCCGTGCGCGTGCTGAACGTCTTCAGGGCCAGCCGGCGCATACGCTGTTTCGGGGATTCGTTTTGCCCGAATTGGGCGCTGCTCTGCTGGCGGCATCTGGGATACGGCCTGATGAACCGCTGCAACAGGAGCTGTGCTGTCGTATAGCGCGCATCATGAAGGCATTCCCCCTAATGGTTCAGGGCATTGCCGATGAATCACAGTGCCAGGTTCATCGCGGTGGCATAGCTCCCGAATCTGTTTGCGCGGAATCGTTGGAGCTGAAAGCCTGGCCGGGCTTGTACGTACTGGGCGAAGCGCTTGATGTTGACGGCCCGTGTGGCGGATACAACCTTCATTGGGCTTGGGCGTGCGGCATTCTTGCGGGCAGGGATATCGCGCGGAAGATAAAGAAGGAGCAGTCATGCTAGAGGTTTCGGGTATTCGCCTTTCGCTGGATGCGGCGTTACCGGAAAAAGTCGAAATGCGAACGAAAGAAGTGGCTCGAGCGCTGGGCGTTTCCGAGCGTGATGTCTGCAGCGCTGTTCTGACGCGCAAAAGCGTGGATGCGCGCAAAAGGAACAACGTTCATTTCACCACTTCGTTTCGCGTCGAATTGCCGCAATCTCAGGAACAGCGCCTGCTTAAAAGGGCGCCAAAAGGCCTGAACGTTCGCGTGGCAAAAGAATACGAGCCGCTTTTGTATCCCGACTGCTCTCATCCCAATCGTAATCAGGATGGCAAGATTGTGGTAGTGGGATTGGGCCCGGCGGGGCTTTTTGCCGCACTGTACCTGGCTCGCTGCGGGCTTTGCCCCTTGGTGGTGGAGCGTGGCTTTGACGTGGAAAGACGTGCGGAAGACATTGCGGCTTTCCAGGAAACGGGCGCCTTGAACCCCCATTCCAACATCCAATTCGGAGAAGGTGGAGCGGGTACTTTTTCGGACGGCAAACTTACAACCAATATCAAGAATCCCTTTGCAAAGCATGTGCTGCACTGGTTTGCTGATGCAGGCGCGCCGAAAAGCATTCTAGTAGACGCTCATCCTCATCTGGGCAGCGACAACCTACCAAGTATCGTAAGCGCTATGCGCAACGAAGTAATCGAGCGCGGCGGGGAAGTGCGTTTCGGCACGCGCCTTTCTGGGTGGAGTTTTGCGGAAGGTAAGCTTGTTACCGTGCAGTTGGAAAACGTGGAAACGGGCGCTTGCGAAGAAGTTGCCGCTGCTGAACTGGTGTTGGCGTGCGGTCATTCGGCGCGCGATGTGTTCGAGCTGTGCCGCAACCAGGGCTTCGCTATGGAGCAGAAGCCCTTTTCGGTGGGTGTTCGCATTGAACATTCGCAGCAGGCCATTAATCAGGCTCAATGGGGGAAAGCATCGAAACATCCTGCCTTGGGTGCTGCCGAATACAAGCTAGCAGTGCATCTGCCTACGGGCCGCAGCGTGTATACGTTCTGCATGTGCCCTGGTGGGGAAGTGGTGGCTGCCGCCAGCGAAGAGGGCGGCATCGTTACCAACGGCATGAGTCGTTATGCGCGTGCAGGCAAGAACGCCAATTCGGCAGTGTTGGTGAACGTCGATCCCGCCGATTTCGGAAGCAGCGATGTGCTGGCAGGCGTTCAGCTCCAGCGCGAAATAGAGCAGGCAGCATTCCGCGTTTCGGCAGAACACGGCGGTAAGCCCTACGAAGCGCCAAGCCAGCGCGTGGGAAGTTTTCTGGGCGGCTCTGCTCCGGTGAAGGGCGTAAAGCCTGCGCCAACGTATGCCCGCGGCGTGACCGAAGCGCCCATCGCCGAGTGTTTTCCTTCTTTCGTGTCGGAATCGCTGGCGCAGGCGTTGCCTCTGCTGGGTCGAAAGCTGAAGGGTTTTGATGATCCGAATTCCCTGATGACAGCCCCGGAAACGCGATCTTCTTCGCCGGTTCGTATTTGCCGCGGTCGCGATATGCAAGCGCGCTTTGCCAAGGAGGGCGTCGCTCTTGAAGAGCTTCCCGGCAACGGGGTATATCCCTGCGGGGAAGGCCCTGGCTTCGCAGGTGGCATCATGTCTGCCGCCTGCGATGGCTTGCGGATTGCCGGTAGAATTGCCGAGCGATACGTTTAATCTTGAGTCGAGGCCCCAAGAGCATGCGCTCCTGGGGCCTCGTTTTTAAACCCAGGGGCGGTATTGCGGGCACCGGATTTGGGGCAGCGGTCGTTGCGAGCGTAGTTTCGGCTTGCGCACCTATTAGACCAGTCTTGCTTCCTGGCCGAAAAACCCGCGAGCGCTCTGCTTGCGGCTCAGGCTCTTCCCCTTTGTCGGTGTGGGAATGCGGCGTCTGGGCCTGGGGCGCGGTGAGCGCGGCCTCTCTTCCCTTTTAGCCACCGCCGAAAAACAAGGTAACGATTCGCTGAAAGCGAACCATTATCCGCAGGTAATGCTGTGCTGTGTGCTGCGGGCGCGGTATTATTGAAGTCCTGAAACAAGGCTTGGTGCCACGCGCGGAAGTACGTGGCGAAACGTCCCATAATCATGAAAGCTTTGATGAAAATGCCCAATGGAGCGCACACACACGAAGAGGCGCTGGAAGCGCTGAAGAACGGTCAGCCTATCGTTTTTCCGACCGATACCCTATTCGGGTTGGGTGTTTCGGTGCTGCATGCGCCGAGCCCCGATATTCTGTACGCTATCAAGCATCGCGAAAAGAAAAAGCCCATCGCCTGGTTGGTGGGTGGTATCGAAGATCTTGAGCGTTACGGCAAGATGGTTCCCGATTTCGCTTTTGCCTTGGCGCGCACGTTTTGGCCTGGCCCGCTTACCATCATTGTGAAGGCGAGCGACGAAGTGCCTGCGGCTTTTTGCTCGGAGGAGGGCACCATCGGCCTACGTATGCCCGCAAACGAAACAGCTCGTGCCCTTATTGGGGAATTGGGTTGCCCTCTGGCCACTACCTCGGCAAACATCTCGGGACAGAAGAACACCATCGCGTTCGATGAAATCGATCCGGCAATATTTGCCGCGGTGGGTGCAGCGCTTTCTGACGAAGAGCCAAAAAGCGGCATCGCTTCAACTATCGTTAACTGCGCCTTGGGCGATCATCCTGTGTTGGTGCGCGAGGGGGCAATTACCGTTGCCGATATTCGCGCGCTTTCCTAAAGGGAGGCACAGCTATGGCTCGTAATACCTACCCTCTTGTGCAAGAAACCTCTACGCTTTCCGCCGACGGCCGATCGTGGCTGCGCGTTATGGTGTGGCTGCCCGACCCGGTATACAGTCGTCGCGGTGTAGTTCAATTGGTCCACGGCATGGCGGAGCACATTGAGCGCTATGGCTCGTTCGCTCGTTTTTTGGCGGGTTTAGGCTATGTTGTGTTCGGGCACGATCATATCGGTCATGGAAAAAGCGTCTCTTCTTCCGATGAGCTGGGATGCATGCCTCTTCAAGGGGGGAAAGACATCCTGGTTGCCGATGTGCTTCGTGCGCGCGAAGCCGCATTCAAGGCAAGCCGTGAAACAGGCGCCCTGCCGCTGTTTTTGTTCGGTCATTCCATGGGAAGTTTTGTGGTGCGTGCCTGCATCGCCCGCAACCCGAAGGGCCTTACGGGCGCTGTGCTGTGTGGAACAGGCAATCAGCCTCGTGCACTTTCCTTACTGGGCCGTACGCTTTCGCGTGCGATTGGCGTTTTGCGCGGGGAAACGTATCGCTCTCGCCTGCTTGATTCGCTGACGATCGGCGCGTTTTCTTCTGCCATCGAAGATGCACGTACCGATTCCGACTGGATTTCCACCGACCCCGCTGTTGTTGATGCCTATTTGGCCGACCCGCTTTCTGGCCAGGCTTTTTCTGCCGGTGCCTACGCAACGCTCACCGACCTTACCGCCGAAGTGGTAACAAAAAAGAGCGCGGCAGCAGTGCCGAAGAACCTGCCTCTGCTGTTTGTGGCTGGTGCGGATGACCCCGTGGGTGCGTGCGGCGAAGGTGTTCGCGCGGCGGCTGACCTGTATCGTAGCCAGGGTGTTGAAGACGT
>UQVJ01000008.1 GCA_900544455.1 uncultured Eggerthella sp.
ATCAGGGGATCCTGTTAAAGATTGGTCATTCTTGCCAGCTTGCTTGATCACGGCATCGGCAATCAGCATCTAATCGCTGCTGCCTCCTGCCGCATCTTCCGTTCCAGTGTCCTCAGCAGAAGATGCTGTTAGACCAGCAATGGAGGAACCCCCCTCGGACATTCCCTGACCTGCAGATGCGGCCTTTATCCCATGCTCCCATATCGGCATCTCAGCCGCCGATACCTGCACCACAATCGCGCCAGACAGTACAATGCAAATCATTGCGCCGACAATCTTGCATCGAGAAAGCAGACCTGTGCGCGTAAATGATTTCATGGATATAGCCCTTTCGTTTCCAACAGATGAAGTAAAATCTAAACAAATAGAGTCAGAAATCCAAGGTTGAATCGCAAAAAATCAGCCGAACACCCTGATTCAAACCGGCGTTTCCGCAGACAACCGAACGGCTCGGCGGCCGGGGGCTCGTCCCGGCGTTCGGATGAGTTTGCGAATCAACCGTGCCGCCGTTTAGGTCAAGACTCATGGGGTTTCGTTGAATTGACCGGTGGGATGTGCGGTGAAAGAGTTATAATGATTAGCCAATGCGGGCGTGATTCAATGGTAGAATTTCAGCTTCCCAAGCTGACCACGCGGGTTCGATTCCCGTCGCCCGCTCCATAAAAAATCGTGTCGAAAGTCGCCTCTTTGGCGACTTTCGTGTTTCAGAGTAGAATTGTCTATTGGTTGGAAAACTAATCGTTTTTCCAGTATTTCGTCCAGTACGTTTGTTAGAATTACAATGTAGTTTTTAAGGACGGCGAGGTCAGATGGTTAATTCAAGTCGCGGAAGGTCGGGTAAGGAATAAGCTTCCCAAGCTCGCATGCGCGGGTTCGAGTCCCGTCACCCGCTCCAGGACAATTTAAAGCCCGCCTTCGAACGAACCACTCCCCACGGGTGGCTATTCGTTCGAAGGCGGGCTTTTTTGATTCACGAGCTTAAGAACTTCCGCCGACTCTGCAAGATTTACCTCGCCACAGCAATCTATTCGCTGCAAAAACAAAAATCCCAATACTTTTGCAACTTTTTTTCGATTAGGGACTCCCTTTCGTCCCTTCAAAGCAAAAATAAGCCAGAGTTCAGGTGGTTACCTGCGGTTTTGCGCCTCAGGTTACGATCCAAGAGGCTCACAACAATCCCTAATCGCAAAAATCTTGCAATCCAGACCGATTTTCTGTTTTCGGACCCCAAGACGACCTCGCACCAACGCAGCGGCCAGGACAGGGTGGTCGTGATGCCACAAGCAGGACAGGGCGGTCGTAATGCCACGGGTCGGATGGGGGCGGTCATGATGCAGCAGGAAGGATGGGCCAGTCGCAACGTCGCGGGCAAGATGGACCGGTCGAACAGCGCTAAAGACCCAAAAGGAATGGAGAGCCTTTCCTTTTCACTCGTACGTCGGGACGCGCTGCCCCATTGAAGCAAGAAGTACTGCAGGCATCTACAAACGCCTGGAATATCATTCGCTGCGCATGGTCTTTCTGCCATAGGAACTCGGGATGCCACTGCACTCCCCACGTGAACTTTTTCGATGAATGATAGAACGCCTCTACCAACCCGCCGGGAGAATATGCCATGGGACAAAGTTGAAACGAAAGATCACGAATCCCCTGGTGATGATAGCTATTTACCTGGAGCGTGGTGGCTTTGAGCATTGCGCTCAAAGGAGTATCGGGCATCAGCGAAACCTTATGCCAATACCGATCATACGGACTTTTCATGCAGTGCGAAACTGCCGCCGGCATCTGAGAGGGGATATCCTGATACAGCGATCCCCCCAACGCAGCATTGATGAATTGGGCCCCGCGGCATATTCCGAGCAGCGGCACATCCCTGTTCAATGCCTCGGAAAGCAAGGCGTACTCCAGTTCATCACGCCCGGGGCACAACTCGCCACAAGCGGGGTCGGGGTCTTCCTCGTACAGGGAAGGATCCACATCATTGCCGCCCGTGAACAAAATGCCATCGCATTCCTCTGCCATAAGAGCGGCATCAAAAGGCGAAAATGGAAGAATAACGGGCAGCGCGCCGCAAACAGAAAGAGCCTCGAGATAGCCAGGTATCATCCATACGCTTTCACGTGCATTGTCGTACAAAGGAGTAACGCCTATCAAAGGTTTCGTCCGCATTGCCGCACCTCCTGCTTGCTGCTTCACCTTCTTCGCTCGCGCTAAAGCATGCGCGCCCAACCCCCTTCGACGGGAAGGGCGCGCATGCCTTTTTAGAATTTCGCCTTGAATCGGTTGTAGCGAAGGCCGCTGATGTCGATGCTGCTCGATTCGCCCGTTTCGATAAGCTCCGAAAGGGCGTAGCCTATCGCCGGAGAGATTCCGAAACCATGGGCATTGAAACCATAGGCCGTTACTAACCCGGGAACTTCCTCGCAATCGCCAAGAACAGGGACACCGTCGGGTGTGATGTCAATCCAACCAGCCCAGGTTCTGACGATGTTCATCTCGGCAAGCTTCGGGAAATACTTCATGATGCCACGGCAAACGCACGGAGCCGTGGTGGAAGTGCCCTTGGTTTTGAGGTCGTAGATGTCGAACCCTTCCAGATCGTCATCACCGCCGAACACAAACGAGCCGTGGTTGGTCTGCCCACCGTAGAAGTCGGCCTCCGCCGTTCCCAGCATGGTATCGAACATGTGAGGCTGCCCCTCGGTAACCAAGCAGTGATCGATACGAGGACGAACAGGGGCGTTGATGCCTACCGTTGACAATATTTCCTTCGACTGCGCGCCAGCACACACCATGATGGTGTCCGCCTCATATTCACCGTGCTCGGCAATTACCTTGCGCAGACGCCCTTTGACCTTGCGCAACTCCAAAACCTTTTCACCGGTAATGAACTTCACGCCCATCGCCAACGCATTCTTGTAGAATCCGAGGCCTGTCTTAAGCGGGTTAGCATGGCCATCGGTGGGACACCAGCTTGCACCGACAACCTCTTCAGAAAGATAGGGGTTGATCGCACGCGCTTCATCGCCGCTGATCATCCCTACTCCAACACCGCATGCTGCGGCGTTGTTCGCCAAACGGGTGAGTGTCTTCAGATGCTCTTCGGTTTTACCCAGGCGCAAGTTGCCGCCCTGGTTGTATTCAACATCGACCCCCAGCTCTTCGCCGAGCGTAGGCCAGATGTTCTTCACCCCGTACAAGGCCAAGGGCAGCTCACGCGGGTCGCGCCCCGATTGACGCACACCGCCTGCATTGCGTGAAGCGCCGCCGTTGAGCATGATCTCCTGTGCCTCAAGCACGATCACATTGGTTATTCCGCGCTTAGCCAGATAATAGGCGGTTGAGCATCCCTCGATGCCGCCGCCGATGATAATTACGTCTGCTGTGGTGCTCATCGCTTGCTCCTTCTAGAATCGCTCGTTGCCCAGCTCTTGCATCTGCAAGGGACGCTGTGGTGAACGTGCATGGGGATTCTGCAAGTCCTCTACTGTGCAGCCAAGCTCACGGGACAGAATCCCCTTCACCAACTTCGTGCACGTACGCCCCTGGCAAAGCCCCATGGCGCAACGGGTAAAGCGGCGAACCTCCGGGAAGCGGTAAAGGCCCTCATGAACAGCTCGACGCAGCTCGCCTTTGGTTACCTCTTCGCAGCGACACACGATCAAATCATCATCAGGCTCAGGCTTAAACGGCTCTGCGGAAAGCCTGCGAACAGTGGGAGTGGTTTCCATAGTGCGTACCTCTTCTCTTACGCGGTTAGGGCTTCGGCAGATGCTTTGAAGAAGCGTGCCTGATGGACGAATTCCTTTGGCACGCTCATGGTAAGGAGCGCAGTGTGGTCGAAGGCCTTCGGGTTCATGACCTTCACCACTTCGGCCTCACACACCGGTTTGCCGCTGCGATCGAGCGCCTTGCCCTTCGTGCCTGCTTCGGGCAAAGGGAGGAATTCATAGGGAAGCGTTACCTGCGCCGTTCCATCACCCATATCTTCATTTACAAGGAAGATCGCCTGACCGGGGCAGAAGGCTACGCATTTACCGCAATTACTGCACTTGGCCTCAGTGTTGATGGTGGGCAAAATGGTGATATTCGAACCAACGTTGATGCAATGACGTGGGCATACATCCTGACAAGGATTGCATGGGATGTTCTGCGTGCACTCCACCACCGCATGCCATCCTTCGGCATGCTTTACGCCACCAAAGGAATCAACCTCTTCGTCAGTCACATAACCACGCTTCAGCAAGCTCTGCGAAAGAGGAATGCCTTCTTCCGTTTCAGTGAAAACCTTTCCGCGGTTCTGCGGTGCGAACATCCCAATGCGCAAGCGGTCAAGCGCCTTATAGTGCTCCTGCCTGTCCGCTGCTGCGCTGTCGGCATCGATGAAGCCCAAGAATTCTGCAGCAGACACTGCGGCGATGCGGCCTTCAATCATGGCAGAGCTCGCTTCTTCAATGCCCGCCGCATCACCGGCAACGAAAATACCCGGCTCGGAGGTAGCGCACGTTTCATCGCTTACAGGAACGCGCCCACCGCGCTCGGCCATGTCGCAACCAGCCATGTCAAGCAATTGTGACTGGGGCGAAAGGCCTACCGCCAAACAAATGGTGTCAACGTCGAAGTGCTTTTCGGTGCCTTCAATGAACTGGAAATGGCTATCAACCTCCGCGATGACAACGCCCGTCACATGATCTTCGCCCTCGGCCTTCTTGATGGTGTGAGAGGTGTAGAACGGCACGCCCGTACGCGCCAGCTTTGACGCGTGAACACCGTAGCCACCCACGCGAGGGCCCGCGTCAACCAGGGCCACCACTTCGCACCCTGCCTGCAGAAGCTGATAACTTACCACCAAACCAACATTGCCCGTACCAAGCATAAGAACCTTGTTACCAGGGCGAACGCCATTGAGGTTCATGAACATCTGGGCAGCACCGGCACCAATCACGCCGGGCAGCGTCCATCCGTCAAACGTAACGGTATTTTCCGATGCGCCCGTTGCAACGATGATAGCGTCAGCCTTGTAATGCTCGGTGCGATCCTCTCGATGTACCAGCACCTCTTTCTCGGGGAAAATACCCATAACCACGCTATTGAGCTCTACCTGGACACCCGCTTCTGCCGCTTCTGCCAGAAGGTTTTCCCCAATAGTGATGCCACGCAGTTTTGCTCCATGCTCCTTTGAACCGAAGAACTTATGGATCTGCTTGAACAGCTGGCCGCCAGGACGCGCGTTCTCGTCAAATACCACCACTTCAAGACCGTAGCGGGCAGCTTGAATCGCGGCGCACAAGCCGGAAGGACCAGCACCAACAACAATCAAATCATATCGTTTCATGGTTTGCCTCCCTATTCCTCTTCGGCCGGCTTGGCAGCTACACCATACTGGGTCTGAACAGTCATCCCTGCCTCAACAGGAGTAATGCACGTGCGCACATTGGGCTGCCCATTCACCACCATTACGCAGTCGGTGCAACGGCCAATGGCACAGAACACGCCACGTGGCCTATCGAGCTTGGTGGTATGACGGTGAACCATCACGCCTGCTGCCTTCAGCGCGGCAGCTATCGGCTCTCCCTCATACCCTTTCAGCGGCTTGCCATCGTAGAAGAATTCGACAAGCTCGCCCTTTTCCGGTTTCCCTAAAATCGGGTGTTCAGCAATTCGTTGAGACATACCATGTCCTTACCTTTAGAATTGGTACCGCGACTCGAGAGCAGTCGCGGTACCAGAAGTGAGAGTGGGCCATAACAAGCCCTTAGAAAATGGCTGGTTTATGCAAAGGTGGGTGCATCCCACAGGTGAAGCTTGGTGCCAATCCCCATCTTCACGGCGTTGTCGTAGCAGTACTTGCCCCACGCAACATCCTCGACAGGCATTCCGCCAACGCTCATGGTGATAATCTGATCATCGCTTTCGCGACCTGCGCTCTTTTCCAGAAGGATGTCGCCCATTGAAATGATGCGATCGCGCGTAATAAGATCGTCGTGAACCATATCGGTGAACTTGCAACCAAAAATATCCATGCCGTAGCCAAAGGTTGGGTACGGATATTCCTGGGCCCATGCGTCGTAAAGTCCGATGTCGTCTACGACCAACTTGCACTTATCGATAAGGAACTGATCTTCCACGTCGTAGGCAGAGGTACCAACAATGAAGGCGCCGGGCTTCACCCATTCGCCCATTACCTTTGCGTAGGTGCTGGGATCGGAAGTTGCCGTTGCGCCGAAATACACACAGTCGGAATCGCGCACCAAAGCTTCAAGCGAATCAACCACTTCAATAGTGGTGAACTGAGGATGCTTTTCCTTCACATAGGCAATATAGCCATCGATGCCGCGCTTGCTGCGACCCTTGATCTTCACCGTGTCCATTTCGGGACACTCAGCTGCAAAGGCGTCGATAGCAGTTCGGCTCATGCCGCCTGGGCCGTAGATGCCCAGCACCTTAGAATCCTTACGGGCAAGATGGCGGATACCAACACCAGGAATACCGCCTGTTCGATAAGCGGAAAGAAGGTTTGCAGAAAGCAATGCAATGGGTGCTCCCGTATCCTTGTCATTCAGCATAACCATAAGGATTGAACGAGGAAGGCCCTTTTCCTTGTTCGCCGTGTTGGAGCCGTACCACTTACAGCCCGCCATATCGAAGGGGCCGCCCAAGTATGCAGGCATTGCCATGAAGCGACGATCTTCACCCTTGTTGGTGGGCATGTTCGGGAAAGGGGAAGTCTCCGGGAAGGTGACCATGCACCCGTGCGAGGTGCCGTCTTTGCCGCCCATCATGAAATCACCTACGCGCAGGCATTTCAATACTTCTTCCATGGTGTCGATGCAATCGGAGATGTTCATAACTCCGGCCTTGATCATGTCTTCTTCGTTAAGATAAAGGAAATCAATTGCTGGGTAACTCATCGGTGTCTCCTCGCTCGTAGCTCGCTTCGCTTTGTCTGCGATGTCCTATCGCTTGCCCTCATTATGCGAACGGGCATTGCAGGTTTATTTCGGGGGCATAAAGGGTTGTTTGCCTAACGGTGTACACTTCTTAACTTCTGGGGTTCCAACCCGTGAACGGGATGGAACCCCTTGTATATCACCAGGCCATTGCCTATATTTCGCATGCGTTGCCCGTGTTACACCGCCTCAGACCCACGCTGCGAGGCACGAATGTTCCTTTACTGATCAAGGCCAGTGAACGAGGGGTAACCAGATTCGCCGTGTACGGTAGTGTCCAAGCCACGCGTTTCCTCATCTTTGCCAACACGCAAGCTGCCGCCGAAGAGCGCTTTGGCTACAAACCCGATAATTGCCGTGGCAGCGCCCACATATACCACCGTCACCAACACGGAAAGACATTGATTGATAAGCAAGGTTGGGTCGCCGGTGTACAGCAAGCCGCCGAGCCCATTGAAAGATAGTTCTGGAATTGCGAAGATGCCCGTCAAAATGCAGCCAACAATGCCGCCTACGCCATGGCACCCAAATGCGTCCAAAGCGTCATCCCAACCAAGCTTGCGCTTCAATACGGCAATGAAGAAGTAGCAGATAGGCGATACGATAACGCCTATAACGATTGCGATCATCGGATCGACGAATCCGCAGGCAGGAGTAATCACAACCAAACCAGCTAAAATACCTGTGCATCCACCAACCAGGGTTGGTTTACCTGTTACGATGCGCTCAACAACGAGCCAGCTAGCCGAAGCAGCGCATCCAGCAAGAAGGGTGTTGCAGATAGCGAGAGCGGCATACCCATCAGCTGCCAATGCGGAACCGCCGTTGAAACCGAACCAACCCACGAATAATAGGCCGCAGCCCAACATCACCGCAGGGACGTTATGCGGGCGCACCACACTAATCTCAAAGCCCATGCGCTTGCCCAAGATCAATGCCAGAACCAAGCCACCCAAGCCAGAGCAGATATGGACCGCTGTGCCGCCCGCGAAATCGATCGCGCCAATAGCATTCTCGTTGCCAATAAGGCCAGAGCCCCAAACCATATGAGCCATTGGGGCATATACCGCCATCGACCACACCACCAGAATGAAGGCAAGAGCCCCAAACTTCATGCGACCAGCTAAAGAGCCAGTTACAATTGCGGCGGTAACCATCGCAAATTCCGCCTGAAACGCAACGTCAATCAAGCCCGGATACGTGCCCACCGCTACATCGGCATAGGTTGCGCTCTCTGGCGCTGTCGAAAGAGCATTCGTCATTTCGGCAAGAGACCATGAGGAGAACAGCCTATCAAACCCGCCCACAAACAGCGCAGCAACATTGACCAGGTTGCCATCCTCATCAAAGGCGTCAGGTCCACCGTACGCGATGGAGTCGCCAAGAATTGCCCAAAGGCAGCCCACCGCACCCATCGCCATCACGCACATGAGCATGGTGCTCACAACGTTCTTTCTTTTTGAAAGGCCTCCGTAAAACAAGGCCAGCGCTGGGCCCATCATCAAAACCAGGGCACAGCTCATAATCATGAATGTTGTTGTTCCGGGATCACACATGGGCTCTTCCTTCCCTTACGAGAAAGCTTTTTAGGGGGGGAGCTCGTAACAACGGTTATTCTAGGAAGCGCTTGTTTTCCCTTTGGTTTCCATCGGCTCACGTAACAGCCTTTTGAATCAACGTCCATGCGAAGGAAACGGCGATGCAACGCAAAGGAAATGGGACATGCCTATAGTTCGTTGCCATACCTTGCTAGTCAAAACAGAGAGAGGTGCCTTTATGAGCAATTCACTTAACGGAAGGAAGGTTGCAGTTATTGGCTGCGGCTTTGTGGGATCCACCACTGCATACAGCCTTATGCAAAGCAAGCTTTTCACCGACATGGTCCTTATCGACGTAGACACCAACCGCGCCGAAGGCGAAGCGCTCGACATCAGCCACGGTATTTCCTACTACAGCCCCATGAACATCTACGCTGGCACCTACGAAGATCTCTCCGATGCCTCTATCGTCATCATCACAGCAGGAGCCAACCAGAAACCGGGCGAAACGCGCCTCGATTTGGTGCAGAAAAACGTTGCGATTTTCAAGACCATTGTTCCGCGCATTATGGAGCAGGGCTTTGATGGCATTTTCCTGGTTGTTTCAAACCCGGTAGATATCCTCACCCAGGTAGTAATGGAGCTTTCGGGCCTCCCCCGCGAGCGCGTGATGGGCTCAGGCACTGTACTCGATAGCGCGCGCCTAAAATATACCCTGGGGCATATGCTTGATGTCGATCCGCGCCATGTCCACGCTCGTATTATTGGCGAGCACGGCGACAGCGAGTTGGCAGTATGGAGCGCCGCAAATGTTTCCGGAATCGCCATCAACGACTTCTTCCGCTTGCGCGGCATCGAAAACGCCACTGAAATTCGCGCATCGGTGGAAGAGAGCGTGCGCAACAGTGCCTACGAAATCATCGAAAAGAAGCGTGCCACGTATTTTGGCATCGCCCCTTCGGTGACGCGTATCTGCGAAGCCATCGTGCGCGACCAGAAATCGATCATGACAGTTTCCAACTACCGCACTGACGTACAAGGCGTTCCCGGCGTAGTGATGAGCATGCCCGCCATCGTCGGAAGCAAGGGCGTTGAGTTCCCTATTCCACTGCAGCTGAGCATCGACGAAGCCGAACTTCTTCATTCGTCGGCAGTTACGCTGAAGAATACCCTGAATCAAATCGATCTTTCCTTGTAATTCTTTCGGACGCAAACAAACGATGCCCGCACCTGCGCAGTTGCAGATGCGGGCATCGACATATCTATACGCAAGACGCTCAGCTGCCGCTTTTCACCATGGTAGCTACCGTAAACCAGGTGCGTTCATATGGGCGATAGAAGGTTTTCATATCTGTCACTTCAACGTCATCCCTTGCCCCTAGGTCACGAACGTCAACAGGAATCCCCTCTTTCTGGGTTTGGCCAAGCACGATAAAGGTGCCCTCGTAGCCATCAAGAGCTGCATCCCAAGATTTCACGCTTGTAAGTGTTGGAAAATACGACTGATAGGCATGAGCCCAATTTCCCTGCTGCCACGCCAAAAACGTTTGCTTGATGTTCTCGCACTCCACCGCCGTAACCCCTTCAACTCCGATATCTGAAGAAAGCACCAAGGGGCGGTTGCTGGCTTTTGCCACTTCCTCCAAGTAATCGAGCGGTTCCTCGTTCTTGCCGCTGTATGCATCGTGGACAAACAGAACCTGATTGATGATTGAGACTCCAAGAAAAGCAGCAAGCAATCCACATACGCACACCTTGCTATTCACGCGAGAAAACCAAATCGAGAAAGCAAATAACAAGGGGCCTATAGTTACACAAAGATAGCGGTAGTAGACAATCAGGGAATCCATGGCAATGGATGCTACGAGCGCGCTGGCAAATACGCTTACATATAGCACAACACCCCACAGGGCAGGGAGCACAGAGGGAGTTAGCGCCCATTTCGTCAGGCGGGAACCGCCCTTAAAGCTTGCCCTTTGCTGTTTGCTGCGACGCAACCAACACACCAATCCATACAGCGCCGACGCGATAGCTACCACTGCGCATAGGGCAAGTGCCACAACATACCCAAACCCATAGGTATCGGCAAATATCACATTGCTGGTGTAAACCGGGTAGAACAACCATTCAATTATGGTGCGAGGAAATGAAACATTTGCCCAGTACGATCCAGACACTACCCCAGCCTGGCTTTTAAATACCACGAGCCAAGGAGCATAGAGCGCTACCTGAACAACGGCCCCCACGACAAAAACCGACAAAGCCTTTTTCGCACGTGAAACGATGAAAATCAACAAGTAGAGGTTAATGAACAACGCCGCAAGCACACCGTAGTAATGCAGATATGCACTCGTTAGACTCGATGCGAATAAGATAAGCCACCATCTGCACGGCACACCGCACCATTCACAGCAGCTGCCGCCGTCATAGGCCGAAGACACCCACCAGTTTTTATTTCCCTTGGCGAATTCCTTTCCTTCTTTTGGGTTTTTGCTGCGTAAGGTACATGCAATCCGCCAGGCATATAAGGCGCACAACGTCACAGAAAATATCGCCCATGAATACATGCGGATCTCAACCGATATATAAGCAAGATAAGGAGTAAACAGGGCCAAGAAGCTAAAGATCAAGCCAGTTTTCCATCCGAAATCGTGCCGTATCACGGTAAAACCGAGCATCGCTAAGGAAAAAATCCCCGCTATCGTAAACAGACGGTACACAAGAAGATTCTGCCCAAATAGCGATTCGAGCACATGGAGAGCCCAATAAAACAGAACAGGATGAACATCCCCTGAGCCAATGTCCCAAATTTCAGCAAACGAGTTGTTCGCTATGGACACCGAATAGCTCTCATCGAACCAGACATTTCCGTGAAAAGCCCCCGTTAGCAGGAAAGCAAGACCAACAACGAGCAATACAACATGAAACCGCGTTGATTCCAAGAGCTCCGCTGTACGAGATTGCGCCACTACTTCACCGTCGCTTCTTTTGACTGTCCTGCAGATAATCAATTGTCGAATTCAGCTCAGAAACATGCGTCATACACTGCATCATGAAACCGCTCGTGGTAATACCTATTCGACAAACGAAAAGGTACTCCCAAACTAACAACGATTTACCTCTTTTGGTTATTGTTTTTCTTATCGTTGAATTACAGCCACATTTCTATCATGCACTTCCAAAAACACACTTCAACTCGTCTGCCATAATAAGGTTGCTACAGAAAGGTTCTCGAATGAAGAATGAACAATGCACTACTTTTATTCATGCAGATGACTTTGGAATAACACCTGTTCAGGCAAAAGAAATCCTGTCACTCAGTTCTTCATGCAACGGAATTGGTGCGCTCAACAGCGTCAGTATTTTTGCCAATTCCCCCGCTTTCGACGAAGCCGTCAGCCTTGCGCAGCCCTACGCCAACCGCGGGGTTCTGCGAGTTTGCCTTCACCTGAATCTCGTAGAAGGCCCATCTCTTTCAAGCCCGGAACGCATCCCTCTTCTTGTAAACGAAAATGGCATGTTCAAGAACAATTTCATCGGATTGCTTAAATTGGGGATTGTCAATGAACACGATGTATTCGACCAATTGGTTATTGAATGCCGCAGTCAAATTCAGCGGTATTTATCGGCGTTCCCCAATCAGCAGCTTTCGTTTCAACTGGACAGCCACCAGCATGTTCATGCCATCCCTGTTGTTTACAAGGCACTCGCGCAATCTTTGATTGAAGAAAACTGTCAAGTTATGCGCTTACGCGAGCCTATCGATCCGCTTTCTGTCTACCGAAGCAGCATCGGCGATAGCTCTAAAGAACCCGATAACACCCCTATGACACAAACGCATAACGCATCGATTCGTATTCCGATGGTCAATCGTGCGAAGATTTTTTTGATATCTGCCCTTTGGCGTAAATGCCCAGTTAACGATATCCCATGGTCTCCCAACAGACCCTCTTCAGCACCTTTGTTTTCAGGTGTTGCCCTTTCTGGTCGCATGGACGAATTCAACAAGCTTCTTCTTGCCTCTTTCCAGCATGAAGCCGCGCGCCAAGGTCGAGATGCTGAAATCCTGTTTCATCCCATATCAGTGCCTATCAAGGAATGCCTCGACCCCTTAAATGTACCGTTTGCGGAAGCATGCGCCTCAGAGTCAAGAAATCGTGAAGCGGCATTGATCAAGAAGTTATAGATGTCTCGTTACTGTTTTTTGCCGCCAATCAACTAAATGTTTTCTTATCGGCTTCACTGTGTTTCACGTGAAACGAGATTGCATGAGGGCACCTACACTCTTTAAGCCCTTGATTCTTAGCACAAAAAGAAAGCCCAAGGTTTCCCTTGGGCTTTCTTCATAAACACTCGTGCTTAGATCTTCTAAATGCTCTTCAAAATAGCCATTACGAAATTTGAGGCATCTTCGAGAGCTTGAGGATCGATGTTCTCGATAATGTCGTTATCTGCAGAATAGAGGGCAGTATTTCCGTCCGCCATACCGGCAATCGTCATCGCTTGGATACCGTGAGCCATTGCAACCGACGCAGCTGTTTCACGTGAAACAATGCGATCAGTATGATATCCCACCCCTGAGCGTTCGCTCGCCTGGCGAAGTACGCGCTTTAAACGGGAGGAAATCTTATAGGACTTATAAGCACCTTCCTGCTCAATACAGGAAAGAGCACCGGCACCAAGAGCCTCAAGGTTGATGATGATTGCACCCTTCATCTCATCTGCATGCTCTTCCAAGAATGCGTTGATGCCCGAATGGGAATGTTGCTCCGCCCCAAGGCCAACGAACCATACTTCAGTATCAATGTCGGGATGGCGGAAATCCTGAAGCTTCTTAAGTTCACGGTTGATCTGCTCGGCAGTATCGCCATCGCCATCAATCCGCAATGCGGGGTTGGCGTCAACAATACCATCAGAATCGTAGACGGCTGCTTCGTCATGGTAAACATCGTCTACCCGACCATCTTCACCCTTGCGGAGGCGGTTCAGAGAAAAGGCGCCGCCATTCCATCCACGACGATTGTCTGATTCACGATAATCTACGTCCATGAATTCATCCTCTTCCTCACGGAAGCTTGACCAATCGCCACGAGCTTTGCCGACGCTGCGGGCATTGTAATCCTCGTCAACATCAACCCAATCGTTGACGGAAACTTCCTCTTCCTTGCGCTTCTTTCCTTTACGGAATCGGCTGAAGAGACGTCCAGCACGGGACTTCGGCATATCAACATATCCAGGACCAGCGAAAGCGCCGGTTTCAGTGTATTCCTCGTCGTATGCAGAATCGTCAGCATCGTCGATATAGCGTTCTTCGGGAGCCACATCGGAAACAAGTTCATCTCCCACGGGAGCAAATGAACCGGTACCACCTACGGTCGAGAAGGAACCTGTCGCAGACACTGCCGACTGCGAACCTGTATCAAACGAAGGAAGATTGAGGCTTCGCGCTGCAGGCGCTGCATTGAACGTACCAGTATCTCCATCGATGCGAGGGAGCATGTTAGAGAGCAACGATTTGTTACCTGCGGAAGTGCCCTCATTCACCTCGGCCATGGGAGCGCGGTGACGCAAGTTTTCACCCGAAACGTTGCGGGCAGGTGTGACATCTGGCAATACGATAACTTGATGGGATCGATCAGCCTGTTCAGCAATGGGAGAAACAGGGGAAACCATTTCTTCCATACCCATAATCGGAGAAGCAACCGCAGGTTGAGGTGCGGTTCTTTCGAGAGACTCCTCTGCGTACCCATCGCCCTGCTCTTCATCCGAATAGCCATAGGCATAGTCTTGCGTTTCCTCTTGCACGCGGCCAGCAGGAATACGTGCGGTTGACTCATCATCGCTACCGTGGAAAACACCCATGTTGGACGCATTGTCGTCTATGCGGCGAATCGGCTCATCCTCGTCGTCGAATTCCTCATTGTCCATAAACTGAGAGACATCGATCGGAGAAATCGAGGTGGTTACGCTTGGGGATACCGTCTGTTCAGACTGGTCAGCGTACTCGTCAACATATGCTTCTTCGCCATCAGAAACAACAGGCTCTTCGTAGCGATCTTCGTTGTAGGGCTGCTCTTCTCTATATTCGTCGGAAGGATATTCCTCTTCAAACGACTGCTTGCGCGACGTGATCGACTTCAAGCGAGAAGCGAAAGAATGTTGTACCTGAGATGCTTTTTCGGTACCAGAGTGAACAGCATTATTGAAGAAATCGCCAAGCGAACCGCCGTGACGAGAGTGAGCGCTCCTTTTAGAGGGTGTTGTGGAGCGAGAAAATTCCTCGTTAGCCGAATAAGCTTCAGGGGCATTCGCAAACTCTTCAACAGGACTCATAGGCGAAGTTGCAGAATCGAGTTCCTCTTCGATTTCCTCAACTTCATTGCCTCGGGGAACGGAGCGGTGAAGCCTCTGAGAATGGCGCACCGAAGGACGAGGAGAAGGCTTGCCCTGCTCATGGGACTCGAAACGCTCGTTGCCCCGAACAGGCTCTTCGATAGCCTGTTGCTCTGGTTCAGCAATAGGCTCGAGATCTGCCTGATCTTTTCCGGCGAGTTCGTCCACCTCTTCGATAGCAGCCTCGTAAAGCGTCTCATGGGACACAGGAGCAGAGGCATGGTTCAAGGCAGGATCAAGCTCAGCCTCCTGAGTGGGAACAGGCTGTTCCTCGACATTAGTAGCAGGCTCAGGTTCAGGCTTATGGTCGAGCCATGGCGCAGGTGAGGCAATGGGTTTCGGCGCAGGTTTGCGCTCAACAGGCGCTGCTGCCGTATTGTTTTGATGCCATTCTTGCTCGGCGGCTAAATCCTCTGCCGACAAAGAGGCATACCGGCCATCCGCAGCCGGCTCAGCGGAGTGTTTTGCCTCCTCCCCACGATCGGCATGAGGCGCAGAAAACGACTCGATCTCGTTCTGCAAAGCGCGAACTTTCGACGACAGCTCCGATTGAGCCAATTCGGGCTCGGAAACGGGAATGGCAACGGGAGAACCGTAGGGATTCGAGGCATGATGCTCCATCATGCGCGCAGCAACGGTATCCGCATAGCGGGAACGATTTACCTTCGGGGTTTTCCCCGCATCAGGCTTGTTTGCACGAGCCTTCTCCTGAGCAATCTTCGCCCAGGAAGGGGTATCGCTGGCTTGAACGTGGACTACAGGTGCCGGTGCAGCGGACTGAGCGACTTCCTTGGAAGCCGCAGCGGCGGCCGCAGCGGCGGCCTCGGCAGCTTGCTTCTTCGCGATCTGCTGCTTAGGAATGATAACTTCGCCCTTTTCCGCAGAATCGATCTCTTTTTCAGCGCCTTCATCAAGCGTCGAGGAAACCATGGTGCGCGCCAGAGGGCTCGGTGCTGGCTCAGGGCGCTTTCCGACCTCGAAACGAACACTAGAAACCGCATCCTCATCTTCAGCGATCAGGCCACCGCCTTTAACCAGACGGGAAGAAATATCGGTAACGGGAACCTTGTCGGCAACAGGTTTTCCTGTCAAAGCCGCAATAGCAGCTTTTGCCGCAGCAAGTGATTCTTGCGGTGACATCTCCGCTGCATATTCAAGAGATGCGCCTTCCGGCACAACGCCCGCAGCACGCGCCGCCTCTTCGCCGTGTACGCGATTCCCCTCTTCGACACTACGCTCTAGGGCTTCCTCTTGGCTTACCAGGCCATTTCCGACTTTACGTGCAACATCAAGCAGAACCGAAACGCCAGAAGCGTTATTATTCGCAGACTGATTGAACGGAGCAACAATATGAAGTACGGAGCGAACCAAGGGAACGGCAAACAACACCGCGCAGATAACCAACAGGAACGTAAGAATGGAGGATATAGCACCTGTATCGGCTGCGAACAGCGTAGAACGAAGCAAGAGAACGAATGCCGACACCACCAAAGCGATGGCACTTGCTTTCTGAAGAATGGGCAATGCTGCAGCGAAGGGGGGCCTTTCCTCCGTTAGAACCTTGCCGCTGTCGTAATTGGCAACCAAGATCACCTTACGGCGGCGGGCATTGGCACCATTTGCCGGGGTGGGCTGATATTTAGCCACTACGTTCTGACTTGCGCCTGTCCTAAACAGACGTGAAAGTACGGGCTTTCCCGTAATCTCCAAGCCATAAAGAACCGCCGCAATAATCGAGAGAAGCAGCCAGAGTATGCCCAAAGAAGGAATGACAATGGAAAGAACAGCACCGAGCAAAGCAATGCCGAAACAAATGATATTCGGGAGCTGATCGTTAGTTACGCACTGGAAGTCTTCCACTACCGTTGCGAAACCCGCCTCTTTCTGCATCTGATCGGCAAGATAGAGCGCAGCCCTCTGTTCCTCCTCGGTACCCGCAGGATGCGGACCTATCTCTTGCGTGAGATAGGCGATATCGTCGATTATTTCAGCCATGGAGAGCCCCTTTGTTTCCACGCTTATATGAGTAAGTAGCGATTGACATGGATATAGACTGTACAAGTATACGTCATTTGTCTCGTTTCGCCTTTACGTGAACCGTTTGTTCACCTTGTCTACTGCAATACACAAATTACCGCCCTTCTTTCCGCACAAAAAACCTCCCATCCACTCATTGGAGATGGGAGGTTTCACGTGAAACATATCGGTTAGCCGACTGCTAAGCCTGCCCAAGATACTCTCTTAAATAAGCATCATTCGAGGCAGCATCCGAACGAAGGGCGTCATAACGGGATACCAAATCGGCCGTTGCGCTGGCATAAGCATCAACCACTGGCTGACTAAACTGCTTCGGCAATACCTTAGCCATTTCCACGGCCTCTTGATCGGCTTTGTTGTAGGCATCGTTATGAGACTCGGCGGTTGACTTATCTTGTATAAGGATTGCCGCATTGGAAGCAAGCGCTTCATTGGTTGCCTCGATCCGCTTGCTTACATACGCCAACGAAGCATCGTAGCTTGCCGCGGGATAGAAACCCTTCGCCTTAGCAATACAGTCCTTCGCCTTCGAGAATTGAGCTTGGGCAGAAGTGGTGAACTCGGTTGATTTCGCTACGTTGTCAGCTGTTGTGTCCGAGACAACGGTTGCCGCTTGCGTCAACAACGCATTCCCTTCCTGAATGCAGCTCCACGCCTCGTTCATGGCATCAATTCCTTGCTTTGCCGCAATATCTTCTTTCATTCGCTGATCGGCAACATCGAGAAGCTCCTCGCGAACGGCAATGGCATTCAAGGCTCGTTGGGCAGCTTCCTTGTCTCGCTGGGATCCATCGAGCTCCGACTCCGCCTTCTGGGCATACACGCGAGCCGACTCGAGCTGATCTTTGGCTTCAGGGATAGCAGCACTCAATTCCTGCGCACGAGAAACCGTGTCGTCCCCAAACGTATCCTGAAAATACTTATCGATAGCAACCGTGGTTTCATCACTCTGTTCAACGAGTCCGCAAGCCTCACGCAGTACGCCGACACTGGTGTTCAACCGCTCGTACTGCTGGTAAGCCCAGTATCCTCCCACGCCGATAGCGCCTATGCAAACAACAGACACAAACGCAACGCTAAAACGTCGATACCACCTACGACGTTGCTTCCTGCGAGCTATTTCTGCCTGAGAATCCTCCCCTAAAAACGATTCACGTTCAGAAGGCTGCGGCTTCGTTTCTGCCGAATTTCGCTTAGTGGCCTTTTCTGCTTTTGAACTCTTTTCCTTGCTTCCCGCAGCCGAAGCGGCCTTCCCGAAGCTCGGAAGGTGCCACCTGGCACTACGGGAAGGTTCATTTTGCGCTGCTGCTTTCTGCTCAAGGACATTCAGGGAAAGTTCATTGGGTTTTCCCTGCGAAAACTCTTTCAGGTGAAGAACCTGCGTTTCTTTATGCCCAAGACCTCGGCCACTGCGCTTTTTCTTGCGAGCCATCACGAATGAGAACTTCCCGAGGCGGACACAAGGGACTCGACCGCCGCACGGTCGGCAACCTCAGCGACGATATCCGCGCAAGACATCATGACGATGTTGTTGCTCGGCAACGAATTCAGGAATTTCTTGCCGTAATACTTGGTTATCAGTCGCTTGTCAGCCAAAACCACGATACCGCGATCGGTGGATTTGCGAATAAGCCTCCCAACCGCCTGCTTCACCTCGATAACAGCATGAGGCAAAGAGTAATGGGCCCAAGCACGATCGTCGCGCTGCTGACGCTCGCAGGAAAGGGGATCGGTGGGCAATCCGAAAGGCAACTTGGGGATAACAACACCCCTGAGCGTTGCACCCGGGGCATCGAAGCCTTCCCAGAAACTCTTCAAAGCAAAAAGGCTCAGATGCTCGTCTTTCAAGAAGTCATCGCGAAGGCCCTTAACGGAAACACCCCATTTTTGGCACACCAGACGCAAGTCGTCTTCTTTCAAAGCGGGATGCACAACATCAAAGCACTGCTCCATTTCACGCCTGTTGGTGAACAGCGTGAGCGTCGAACCCCTCTGTGCCTTGTGCAGATCAACGAGGAAAGACTCCAACGTGGGGAGATAGGCAGGATCCTGAGGCTCCGGCATATCGGTTGGAACGTATACTCGCATATTGGCATCAAAATCAAAGCTCGAATCGACCTTCAGCACATCAGCGCGAGAATCTTCCCCTTCATTGAAGCCAACCGCACGTTCAAATGCATCGAATTGGCCGTCAACCGCCAGGGTTGCCGAAGCGTATACAACACTGCGCGTTTCGGCATAAAGACTTTCGTTCAGCGATTTACCAACATCGAGCGGCTGAACCGTAAAGATCTCGTCCAACGTGCCCTTTGTGCGATTGAGCCGAACCGAATACACATGATTATCGCTGTCATGGAAGAACATTTCGTCAAGGGCGTCATAGGCCTCCCTCAATTCAAGCGCAGCCAAGGCAAGTTCCCTTTGGGCGCTTGTGGTGTCTTCGATCTGCTCTGCATAAGCAACAATATCGCGACAAGCACGAATCAGCTTTTCCAGCGTGTCGTATACCGCACGCGCACGGTTCACAACACCTCGATAGGTATCACCATGACGAATCTCGTCATTAAGCCAGAGGTCAAGATATTCGTATCCACGCGAGCGAGTCTTTGGATCGAACACCAGAAGATCTTTTGCGCCAAGGCAGAACTCTTCGGTTGCCATTGCGAATGCACCCGCACAGGTGCGCGCCTTGGCAATAAGGGACTCGTACAACGCACGACCTTCCTCTGGAGCCTGAGCACTACGCTCAACTCGAGAAAGAACATTGTGCGATCCTTCTCCATTCACACGCAAAGCAAGCGCCCTCAGTGAATCAGAAGATACTGAAAGAGCAAGCGCGCGGCGCGCCTCTTCCTCTGCGCCATGGGCCTCGTCTACCGCCCAATAACGAATAGGAGGCAGCAACCCGCCTTCAAAACGGACATCCCAGAAAAGCAGACTGTGGTTTGTCACCACAACATCGCATCGCTGAGCTTGCTCTCGAGCGCCGTGAACAAAGCAGCTTCGTCCAAAGAAGGGACACTTATGACGCAAGCATTCGTTGCTTTTGGTTCCAATGCGCCAACGCGGAATGGCACGGTAGTCGATTTTCAGAGCATCCATATCGTCGTAGTCGCTCTGCTCCACGAACGATAGCAACCCCGCCAAAGCGGGAGCCTGGTTGATCTCCTGCTTACGATAGTGAATCACCGACGGCCCTTGGTTTACCAGGCCGTTCACCTTGCGAAGGCAAGGATAGTGATTGAATCCTTTCAGGGGAGCGCACGTGATACCAAGAGCCTTTGAGAGAAGCGGAAGCTCCTTGTGAACCAGCTGATCCAGCAATGCGTTGGTCTTTGTGGCAACACCTACAGTGATACCGTTTTTCTGTGCCGCCAAGGCAAGGGGAACCAGGTAAGCCATCGACTTGCCAACACCAGTGCCGGCCTCCACGGCGAGATTGCGAGACGATGCTAAAGCACGGTTTACCGCAAGGGCCATTTCCCGTTGCTCATCACGCGGCTCATATTCTTCGTACAAAGATCCCAAAAGACCCTCGGCAGAAAAGGCTTCGGAAATTTCCGCATCGGTCGCAAAAGAAAGCTCAGGGATTTCGCTACCCGAAGAGGGGAGCTTTTCGCCTGCGGGGGAAACGTCTGGAACATTAGCATCGGGACGCAAGGGGGCAGAAGCTTGAGCGACCGCGGCCTTACGAGAAGCACGCAAGTTGTACGGTCCCTCGCTAGCCTTCATCGCGGCAAGGCACTTGAATACACGCTCGGTGTTCCAAGTGTCGGTATCGCACATGCCGGCGATATGCTGGAGCAAAGGGGTGGGCATGTTGTCGACCGCGGCCAAAAGCACCCGGTACACAAGACACGTTGCCGCCACGTCATCATCGGCACGATGGGTAGAATCGGGCCCACCAAACGCACGCACTAAATCGAGCAGACGGTGAGAAGTAAGGCGAGGCAACGCGATTTTAGCCAGGTCGAGAGAATCGATCCAGTAATTCTGCTTCAGTACTTCGCCTGTAGGATACTTGGTGCAGAACGTCCTATCGAAATTTGCATTGTGTGCGACTACATCGGAAGAACCAACGAACTCCACCAAACCAGCAACAGCCGTGTTGGGGTCGGGGGCATTCGCCACATCTTCATCGCTAATGCTGGTAAGATGCGCAACTTCCTCGGGGATAGGCTTCCCGGGGTTTACGAAGGTTACGTACCAACCAGTGATTTCCCCATGAACCATGCGCGCAGCGGCGATCTGAATCAACTCGTCATGGTTGAATGAAAATCCCGTTGTCTCGGTATCGATAACAACGACATCTTCATCCAGTTCGCCAAACGAGTGCTCCTTCGCGTAGTTGCTAAGCGAATGGTAGCGATCGCGAATGCGTTGAGGAGTGTTTTCGAGAATATAAGTGTCAAGCCTTGAAGCGGCTTCTGCATTTTGTGTTTCCATACTAGTAAGACTATCATTTATGGAATTCTTTATCTCTAACGCCTGAATCACTTCTAGGAGAAAACATGTCAGATATTGGCTATTTTTCCACATACGCCCGCTTTGAAACCGAAAGCAAGGAAGATGCTGCGGCATTTCTTGGCGCAGACAACATAATTGGAGACGCATTCTCTATCGAACAGGAATACGTCGACGGCAAGCGCACTGCATGGATTGTGAACCCTTTCGGCAAACGCATGGGCACCATCGACGAGAAAACTGCCGAAAAAGTCGATCTTTGCAACGCCAAAGGTTGGAACACCGTCGCCTTGCTTGCTCTTATTGCCTTCACCGAGAAGCCAGAGCCCGGCCTTTACTGGGGTCAGGTTCTTATCATTTCCTATGACCCCGAATACGAAGTCGCCTTCTCCACGTTCATAGAAAACATTGGAAAACAGCTTGGTGAAGGAATTCGCCCCGACGTTTCCCTGGGCAGCGACTCCCTTAAGAAGGTCGTCGAAACGCACGGTGAATGGGTTCCTTCAGGACGTGTACCCTTCCCTAACAAGAACAAGGGCACCGCTTGGGTAAAAACGCAGCGCACTGGAACAGAGCGTTTGGTAAAGCAAGCGCGTAAGGGAAACATGGGCTGCACGGTAATTAGCTGGATATTCCTCCTCGCCGTTGTCGCTCTTATCGTTTTCGGACTTCATTCTTGCGGAGCGTTCTAACGTAGCCTCTACCCAGCATCGCCATAGACATCCTGCGATGTTTCACGTGAAACATCGCAACAAAAAACTCCTTGCCCACGAAAATGGACAAGGAGTTTTTACATTGTATACAGACAGATTGGAACTTACTTTTCCAGAGCGTAGGAAATGAGCTTGGTGCAGAGCTCAGCAAAACCCATACCAGCCGCACGAGCTGCATCAGGAAGAAGAGACGTTGCCGTCATACCGGGAATGGTGTTTGTTTCCAGAACCCAGAAATTTCCTTCGTTGTCTTTAATAAGGTCGCTACGAGAAACACCACGACACTCAAGCGTTTTATGGGCAGCAACAGCAAGCTCCATAGCTCGCTTAGTATCTTCCTCCGACAAGGGCGCAGGGCAGATGTGCTGCGAGCCCCCCTGAGCGTACTTTGACTCGAAGTCATAGAACTCATGGGAAGGAACGATCTCGATGACGGGAAGAGCGAACGGATCTTCATTGCCCAACACGGCAACGGTGAACTCTTCACCCGAAACGAAGCTCTCAACAAACGCGCGTGTGTCCACCTGGAATACCTTGTTAATTGCATCTGCAATTTCCTCGGCACCTTCGCATAGGTACACACCCAAAGCACTGCCCTCTGTAGCGGCCTTCACAACGCAATGCGAGCCCACTTCCGAAATGATGGCGTCGATGTCGATATGATGAGAATCGAGCATCATAGAACAAGGGGTAGGGATGCCCGCACGCTCATAACAGAGCTTCGTCTTAGGCTTATCGATGGCAGTGGCACTCGACCAAACACCAGGACCGATATAGGGAAGCCCGATGGTTTCCAAAAACCCTTGGATAGTGCCGTCTTCGCCGTACTTGCCATGAAGAGCCAGGAAAGCGACGTCAAAATCACCTTGTACCAGGGCGGACAAATCCTCTTTGTTGGCAGGGTCAAAAACAGTTACCGGAAAGCCCGCCTCAAGCAGAGCCTCCTTCGCCCCTTCACCGGAAGCGAGGGAAATGGAACGTTCGCCACTCTTGCCGCCTGCAAGCAGAGCAACGCGAATTTGTTTAGGATCGAAAGAACAAGACATGGTTCTCGCTTTCATACAAGTAAAGCCCAAGGTGCAGCCACCAAAAGGCTTGATACGTTAGCCGATAGTGAGTATAGCAAACGCACGTTACCACTCTGCTACCACCACGCGGTAACCACTTGGTTGCGTATAATACTAGCTATGAATAACGCAATCCAATCATTCAACCTGTCTGAGATTCCCGCCATCTTGGAAAGTCTCGGCCAGCCGCGCTTTCGCGCCAAGCAGCTCACCTCCTGGCTTTATCAGAGAGGTGCTCATTCCTATGACGAAATGACCAACCTGCCTAAAGGGCTTCGAGAGGTTTTGGCAAACGAATACCCCTTAGTTGAGCCGCAAGTGGTTAACAAGCAGGTATCCAGCGATGGTACCCGAAAATATGTCTTCGAATACGCTGACGGCGCCAAGGTGGAAGCTGTTGGTATTCCCTCCTTCGACAAAATGGAGCGCAAAGACGAGCCTAAGCACCTTACCGTATGTTTCTCTACCCAGGCAGGGTGTGCCATGGGATGCGCTTTTTGCGCTACGGGGCACGAAGGGCTTACCCGCAACCTTTCTTCAGCTGAAATGATTTGTCAGATCACCGCTGTTCAAAACGATTTCGGCTGCCGTATCACAAATCTGGTTTCGATGGGGCAAGGCGAGCCATTTCAAAATTATCAGGCAACCCTAGAAGCGCTTCGCTTTGCCAATGCAAAGGACGGCCTTGAAATCGGCGCCCGCCACATCACGGTATCAACATGCGGCATCATTCAGGGGATCGAAAACCTCGCAAACGAACCTGAGCAGTTTACGTTAGCAGTATCCCTTCATTCGGCGCTGCAGGATGTTCGCAACCAAATCATGCCGCGCTGCAGCAACATCCCCTTGCCTCACCTGAAAAAAGCGCTTCAGTCATATGTCGAAAAAACCAGTCGTCGCGTTAGCTTCGAGTATCTCCTCATTAAAGGGGTCACCGATACAGAGGAAAATCTCGCAGCTCTTATCGATTTCTGCAACGGACTCCTGTGTCATGTCAATCTTCTCTCGGTTAACGAAGTTGAAGGAAGCCCCTACAAGCCAAGCTCCACCGCAACGCAGCAGCGTTGGGTTAGAGAGCTGAAAAGCGCGGGCAAGGAAGCAACCATCCGCAATTCGCGCGGAAGCGACATCGACGGAGCCTGCGGTCAGCTGAAAAATAAAATGTAACGAACTGGGAAAATAGGGACGGTACCAGATTCCTACCAAACAAACAGGGCCTCGCTCGCGAATTTCATCGCAAGCGAGGCCCTTCCTCTATACGCTATAACAAAAGTGTCTGGTACCCGTCCCTATTTTCCCGCCTGTTACGACTGGTCAGATGAGGACTCTGCGGATTCCTCGATAAGGTGAAGGATACGCTGAAGCTCTTCTTCGTCCTTGAATTGGATCTCGATTTTGTTCTTACCCTTAACCGTCTTAACTCGAACAGGAGCGGAAAGGAAGCGAGTAAGGCCCTTGGCTGCCTTCTTGAAGCTCTGAGGAGCAGGAACGCGCTTTGCAGCCGCCGAACCAACCTTTTCACGACCGTTCATCAGCCGGGCTAATGCTTCAGTTTCACGAACACTCAACTTTTCATTCTTGAGCTTTTCGGTAAGCTTCTTCCTGCCTTCCGCGTCATCAACGGAAAGAATGGCACGAGCGTGGCCAGCGGTGATCTTCTCCTCAAACAAAAGCTGCTGAGCTTCTTCGGGCAAATCAAGCAAACGAAGGGCGTTGGCAATGGTGGAACGCCCCTTTGAAACCGTTTGGGCAACCTCCGATTGCGTCATTCCCTTACGCTCCATAAGGCGCTTATACCCATAAGCCTCTTCAATGGGGTTAAGGTCTGATCGCTGGATGTTCTCGATCAGAGCAAGCTCGAGAGCCTTGTCGTTGTCCGCCTCCCAGAAACGAACAGGAACCTCTTCCATTCCTAGGCTCTTGCAGGCTCGATAACGACGCTCGCCTGCCAAAATCTGATATTGGTTTCCGATCTTGCGGACCAAAATAGGCTGAAGAAGGCCTTCTTTCTTGATAGACCCAGCAAGCTCCTCGATCTCACCCGGTTTGAAATTAGTACGAGGCTGATCGGGGTTGGGATGAATCAGATCAAGCTTGACCGTCGCCGTGAGTCCCTTGGAATCAAACGGCTTTTCTTCCTTCTTCGGCGCTTTCGCCGCAGGCTCGGCAACCGGCTCAACAGGCTTTCTCACCTGACGCTCCGCCGCCGACCGCGGCTTAGGAGCAGGAGTCCTCATCGAAACCGAACCAGCAGAGTTAAATGTTCCAGAACCGGCACGCATGACAGGCTTGCGCGCTTCGCGCGAAACAACCTTAGCGTTTTCGAGCGCGTCTTCGGAAATGTAGATATCAGAAGACGGATCAACGGGCTTCCCCGAAGAACGTTTAACGGTACGTTCCTGAAGAGCCTGATGAAGAACTCCAGCGGAATCCTGCTTCTTCTGAGTAGGTTCTTCGCTTAGCGGCTCAGACACACGCCTTTCCTGCTCTTTTGGAGCTTCAGGAGCGGAAGGCTTCTGGGTATAGGCAGGGCTATCGTCAAACAGGGCATTGAGGCCGCGCCCCAAGCCACTTTTCTGCTTAGCCACGAGCAATCACCTCTTTGGCAAGATCGTTGTAGGCAAGGGCCCCCTTGTTGTCGGGAGCATATTCGAGAATCGACTGTCCATAACTAGGAGCTTCAGACAGTTTAACGGTACGAGGAATCAGGGCCTCGAAGACCGCATCACCGAAGAACGAACGGACTTCATTAACCACCTGATTGGCAAGATTGGTGCGGGAATCATACATAGTAAGAACGATTCCGAAGATATCCAAGCTCGGATTCAGGATACTTTTGACACGTTTCATCGAATCAAGGAGTTTTGTCACACCTTCCAATGCGTAGAACTCGCACTGGATGGGAACTAGGAGCTTGTCCGCGGCAACCAAAGCATTAATGGTGAGCAAGCCGAGAGAAGGCGGGCAATCGATAAGGATGTAGTCATAGCGGCCGCGCAGGCTACCGAGAGCATTCTTCAAACGATTCTCTCGCGCCATCTCGTTCACCAATTCGACCTCTGCGCCAGCCAGGCTGATCGTAGAGGGCAGAACATCAACGCCTTCGGCAACACAAGAAAGAATCACTTCTTCAACGGGCGTTTCACCAAGCAATACGTTGTAAACACACCCATCAAGAGCTCGTTTGTCAATGCCGTAACCACTTGTTGCGTTACCTTGTGGGTCGAGGTCAACCAAAAGAACTTCTTTGCCCATAGAGCCTAAAGCAGCTGCGAGATTCACCGCGGTAGTTGACTTACCGACGCCGCCTTTCTGGTTGATGATAGCGAGAATCTTTGTCTGCCCTATCGCATGAGCCACTTTCGGCTTGTCGCGGAAGGAGACGAAAGTGCGAATACCGTCATCCTCTTCATCTTCAGCTTCAGCAACGTCTTCCACAGAAGCAGGTATCGTTTCCTGACCGGTTTCCTCTACAGCTTCTTCATGCTCGGAGGTTCGTTCAACCACCTCTGCATGTTCATTGATTTCGTCATAGCTGCTCTGAAGAACCTCTTCTTTGATCTCTTCAGGGTTCTGACTGCGCTCAGTCACGGAAGTCACGGGAACATTTTTTGCTTTTTTTCGACTACCGAACAGCCCCACGAGCTCTCCTCTCTTTTTGCCTACCAGACAAACTTTTGCTTCACCTGAATACCCACAATAGGTAAGCAAATGTTTGCTGTTTCACGTGAAACAGCAAACATTAAAAACAACAAAGCGCCCACCACCCCATCAAAAAAGACAGGCTCGGCACCATACAGCAAAACCAGCGAAACACGACTCCGTTTGACGGGCGGCATAATGGGACAACCCAAAAGCGGGGCAAAACGCCCTTATGTTTCGGTTATTCGATAATACCCTTGCCATACCCATTAGAGAATAGAAAGGCATACGGTTTTTCCCGAAGCACCGCATTTCCATTCCCAAATAGCAATCCCTCAGACACCACCCACTCAGAGCAGACGAACAAAAAGGGCGCCCTCAAAAAAAACAAAGCCATGTAAAGCCGCACAACAGCCAAACACCAACCAGGTCGACTAGAGACTCGAATCAACAAAAACAGCCCCTTACAAAGAATCTCGATGGCCTTTCAGCTTAGCAAGCTTCGCCCCGAAGGTCTTAGGGTCCCGAAAGAACAAAAAATTCCTTGGAACAATTCCAAGGACTTTTTCTTAAAATGGTTTCTTTTGAGCCATGCCGACTCTTCGTGGAAGCTTCATCGAAGGATTGCATCGTTTTTTAAACACGATGATGGCTCGACTCGTCTCCCCATCGGAAAGAGTGAAGCCTCTCGAGGAAACGAACTCCATTCCTAATTTACGGGCGACAGCCTGAGCATGCTCGAGCTCTTCGGATTCATTGTGAGTCTTGTAACACACCAAGCTTCCGCCTTTTGCCAACAAGGGCGATGCAAGCTCGAGCAATGAAGCCAAAGAGGAAAGTGCGCGGGCGGTAATCAGCGAGAAACGGTTAGGCTGCTGCAACGCAAGATCCTCAATGCGTCCATGATAGGTTGAGACAATGTCGTCAATGCCAAGCTCAGCGGCGAACGAATCAAGAGCGCGCGTCTTTTTCCCAACAGAATCAGCAAGAAGGGTTTCCCTCCCCGTCATGATCGCCAAAGGAATTCCAGGGAATCCAGCACCAGAGCCCATGTCAAGATAAGGGCCCGCCATCGCCTCCTGAACCTCTGGGAGACCCGCGAGCGAATCTTCGACATGCAGAATCTGGGCAGACTCCCAATCAACGATTCGGGTAAGATTCGTTACCTTGTTTTCCTCGATAACCAATTCGAGATGCTTATCGAGTAGCTCCCTTTGCTTTTTATTAGGCACATGCAGTTCGGCACTCATGAGGATCCCTAGCGTGGGCTTACCACAACACGGCGAGCACGACCCTCACCCTCGGACATAGTCTCGACACGGTCGTCACCACGCAGGGCAATATGCACGATACGACGCTCATAGGGAGTCATAGGACGGAGCTTGATGCTGCGATCCTGATCTACCGCCTTATCAGCCGCATTCAAAGCAATATCCTCAATTTTCTGGCGCTGACGGGCCTTGTAGCCCTCAACATCAACCACGATAGGATAGCGATGCCCAACGATACGAGACGTGATAGACGAAATAAGGAACTGCAACGAATCAAGCGTGCGACCATGACGGCCGATCAAAACAGCCAAATCATCACCGGTGATGTCGAGGATAAGCTCACCTTCGTCACCTTCGTACTCTTCGATGGTCACTTCCCCGACATTGAAATACTTCAAGATATCCTGAATGGCCTCGATAGCCGTATCAGCAATCCTATCCACTTCCTCTTCGGAGTACTGACCCTCACCCTCGTATTCTTGAGATGAGGACTCGTCCTGAACCATGTTCTCTTCTTCCATTGAAAACTCCTTACATTCAAATCTCCCCTCCGCGGTAGAACCACGAAGGGGAGGAGACGGCGAAAAATATGTGAAGTAGCGTTACTTGCTCTTCTTGCGAGGACGGGCCTTCTTTTCCTTGCGAACCACGTTTACTTCCACAGGCTTAACTTCAACCTTTTCGGCTTCGATTTCTTCGTCCTTATGCTTCATAACCTTAGTAGAGATTACCTGCTGCAAAACACCGAATACGGAAGACGTTGCCCAGAACAGCAAAACACCAGTAGGAGAACCCCAGCCAAGCCACAACATGAACAGGGACATGATGCCCATCATAATCATGGTCTGAGTCTTCTGGGGACTGTTCGTGCCCATCTGCTGAAGCAGGGAGGGCAGGAAGGTGCAGAATGCAAACAGAAGAAGCAGGATGCCGTAGGGCAAGAACTCCAGGAAGCCCTGTCCAAACATCGCGGAAGGCGAAGAAAGCAACGAGGGCAGAACATTGTAGAAGGAGTAGGTCATGCCTTCGGTACGGGAGCCCATTTCCTGCAGCACCTGAAACAGGGCAACGAAAATAGGCATCTGAAGGAACAGGGGCAAGCAACCAGTAATAGGGTTGAAGCCGATCTCTGCGTAGACCTTCTGCATTTCCTCAGCCTGACGCTGCTGATCGTCAGCGTACTTTTCCTGGATCTCCTGAATGCGAGGAGTGAACTGCTGCATTCGATACGAAGAGCGGATCTGCTTCTGCATAAGGGGGAACAGGATAAGACGGAGAATAAGCGTTACGATGATGATCGCCAAACCCCAGTCGGCAACGAAGCCATACATGGCATCGATGCACCAGAATATGGCGTCTTTAAACGCGTCCCACATGTGTACCTTTGTCCTCTCGGTTCGGGGGTTGATTACTAAAGATGAAAGGTATCCGGCACGGGGTCATACCCGCGGCCTCCACCTGGTCTGCAGCGTAAAATACGCTTGCATGTGAGATACAGACCTTTAAGGAAACCGAATCGCTGAACCGCGACAAGCCCATATTCCGAACAAGTGGGAATGAACCGACAGGTTGCGGGGAGCAGAGGCGATATAGCAAGGCGGTAGAACTTGATCGTCAACAACAGAAGTCCCTTGGGGATAGCTGATATTTTCGACCAAAGTTTCAAGACCAAAAACTTGCCTTAATACGATTCCATGATCTTCCTGCATGCTGAAACCAGCTTCTGATATTCAACGCGCGTTGTTTTCCTGTTAGCCATGAAAATGACATTTAACTCCGGCCAAGGGCCACCGATGTCGTGGCAAACAGCACGCAGGCGGCGCTTCGCTGAGTTGCGCCACACCGCGTTGCCGTTCTTCTTGCCCGCTATAAAAGCAACACGGCCACTAGGGCCGTGTTGGGTATCTCCCCGGTACACGATCATAGTTACGCAGGGAGTTGCATGTCTTTTTCCGTGCGAGAACAGGTAGGAGATCTCAGTGCTGGATTTGATGGTTCCTAACACGGTTTCTCACAAGGAAAGTTAGGCACAGAGACGCTTGCGGCCCTTTGCACGGCGAGCAGAGAGAACGGCGCGGCCGCTCTTGGTAGCCATACGTGCACGGAAGCCGTGGGTCTTTGCGCGCTTGCGGGTGTTCGGTTGATAGGTGCGCTTCATTACTTTTCCTTTCAGATTTACAGTAACCTCGAAATTATACGATGAAGAAGCTGCGCGTCAACAATAAAGAAGGAAGACAAGTACCCTATTTAGCGGGTCACCACAGAATGCACACGCAAATAACGACGATGCTACGCCCTGCTAAGGATATTCAGCTCGACGTTATCAAGGATATGCCCCTGTAAAGCCCAGTGAAACTCGTTGAAATAGAAGCCAGGCTGAAGGTCCATCTCGCAATCAAGCGCATACACCGTAAGTGTATAGCGGTGATCCTTGTCGGGCGGACACGGTCCAATATAGCCGCGAATTACCATTTCGCTTGTTTCCTCGGCGCGGGATAAGCAGCTGTTCGACCCCTGCACGAAGCCGAATTCACCACTGTGACTGGCGTTTTCGGGAATCAAAGTAGTGTCAGGGCTTATCCCGCATGCAGCCCAGTGAATCCAAGCAAAACCGCATACGGGAATGGAATCGTAGTCAACGAACGAAAGAGCAAGGGACTTAGCCCCCTCCGGCACGCCTGAAACCTCAATGGGAAACGAACAAATGTTGTTGCCATCGCGGCGCAGCTCCGGAGACGAAAATTTTCCAAAACGATCGGGCAGCATGCCGTTTTCGTCCAATGGGATAGCGATCTTCATAGTTTGTCCACCTCACCTTTCCCCAAGGAAAGCAACTTATGCACAATTTGTTTATATAGCATTGTGGATAATGTTGATAACTTTCCAGGTGTTTCAGGATACTTTCCCACTATTATCCCAGAGACCTCGGCTACCCCCTCCAGAAACAAAATATCGATTTGAAAACAGAGGTTGATAAGCGTATTAAAATGCATAAGAAATAAGCTTTGAGCTGGACTTTCATTGTTATCAACATCACTGTTTTCCTGCTGTATGCACAACAGAGCGACGGTTTAAATACCTTGACTTCCATGGCTAAAAGTGAAAGCGCAAAAGCCACTTTTCCAAAATAGTTTTCCAGAATGCCTTTCGGGTTTTTCACATTTTTCTTCAGTCGTTTTCAATGTTTTCCACATTTTATTGAAAGAATGTTGAAAACTCCGAAAACACGAGGAAAAGACGGTGGAAAGTTTGAAAAAGTGTGAATAACCGTCTAAAATGAATGAAAAATCAGCTCGATCTATGCCTTTTAAAGGGATATCGGTCGGGCTCTTTTTCTCATGTTTTGAAAAAATCGGAAAGCATCATGAACCAAGAAAACGCACCACATATGCAGCCGATGGAACAAGCGGAGGAACAAGGGGCAGGGGCAAACCCTCCCCGCAACGAGGGGCAGCCCGTATTCGAAACGGCAATGCCAAACACTCAGCCCTCCCAAACGTCCATTCCCCCCTACGGGTACGGGCAAGGACAATTCCCTCCCTACCCTGCGCAGGGCGTCCAAACGCAACCTTACCCAGGCATGCCCTACGGCATGCCTTATGGCGGTTATCCACAACCTGGCTACCCTGCATCAACAGGCAACCAGCCCTTCATCGCGCAAGCAGAGAGCGCCAACGGTCAGCCCCTACAAGAGCAACCGTTTCCCACCAATGCAACCAACGGCCTAGAGCCACAGCCTGGAACCCAGGGCGTGCCAGGATACCCTGCTGGATACCATCCACTGCAAACAGGCTACCCTCAACAGGCGTTTCAGCAGTTCACCCCCACGGCTAACCCCTACACTGCACAGCCAATGGCAGCGCAAACATACCCTCAAGCGATGCAGCAACAAGCCGCTGATCCCCATCGGGGTGAGCAGCCGTTTGTGCCATCCTTCGTGGAAGCGGCAACGTACAACGAGGACTACGCCCACACAATGAACGGCGGAATCATCGAATCCGTTGAAGACGCGGCGCCCTCGCAGAGCTTTGATTATCACCACATAACCACACCTGCACGCATTGCCATATACGATTCGCTGAAAACAGCACCGCGCGTAATACAGATACAGGGCGGTCCCACCCACGAATACATTGAGCATATCGCTTCTTTGACCTACAAAAACGCTAAAGAAGCAGGCGGGATGATCCCCTACACCGTAATCAGGGAAGTGTCGGAGAATTTCATTCATGCCAACTTCAATGAAGTGGTGGTGTCGATCTTCGATCAGGGCAACACCATTCGCTTTGCCGATCAGGGTCCAGGTATCAAGCACAAAGACCTTGTGCAGGAACCAGGATTTTCCTCCGCCATCGAGCCAATGAAACGCTACATACGAGGCGTAGGGTCGGGCTTGCCCATCGTGAAAGACTACTTAAGCACTTCCCATGGGCATATCGAAATCAAGGACAACGTGAATCAGGGCTCGGTGGTTACCATCAGCCTGATTGCATCGCGAACAACAGACGAAGAAATCGAGGCGGCGCAGATTCCCGACCTTACCGAAAATGAGGTTGCCGTGCTCAAAGCCCTTCTTCCGAACAACACCCTAGGCGTAAGCGAGGTTAGCAAGGCCACCGACATCGCCGTGGCTAGCGTACATACCGCTTTCTCGAAAATGGAAGAAGCGGGTCTCGTGGAAAAGGTGAATAAGAAAAGGACGCTCACCCCACGAGGCACGCAGGTTGCCCTATCCTTGTAAGCAAAAGACGGCGCACCCCACGCCAACGGAATGGAACTACGTAGAACCTTATGGATATCGAACAAACGTGGACAGACCTGATGCGACAGTTGAAGTCGTATCCCACCATTAACGCATCGCAGATCGATGCGTTCTTCTCGCGTGTTCAAATCCAGGCAGCAAGTCCTGGTTTCATCATGCTCACCTCGGACAACGCCTTTATCAAGGACTGGATCGAGAAACACTATTTAAGGGATATCCAGAAAGCACTCAACGATCTATACAGCCTGGACTTTCAGGTGCTTATAGAGGTCGACCCGACGGCTGCGGCACCTGCGCCGCAGCCTGCGCCCGTCGCCGCCCAATCGGCTCCCGCTACCGCGCCGCAGGCGGTCCAGCAGCAACCGGCACCCGCTACACCAAGCCTGCAGGCTACGTCTGCTCCAAGCGTGCAGCCTGCCAGCATGCCACCGCACCAGCCCATCAATTCGGCTGCGCAGGAGGAAGCGCCCGAACCGCAACCAGCGGAAACGGAAACTTGCGAAAACGATAGCGAAGCAACGGGAGAAGCGGCGCTCACCTTCGACTCCTTCGTTATCGGAGAGTCGAACCGTATGGCCTACAACATGGCGGTGGAAGTTGCAGACCGCCCCGGCGCGTCGGAATTGAACCCACTCTTTATATATGGGCGCTCCGGTGTAGGCAAAACACACCTCATGTGTGCGATCCAGAACTACATCAAGGAAACCCGTCCAGAGCTCAACGTGTGCTACATCGATTCAATGGAGCTGGTAAACCGCTACTCCGACGCCGCTATAGAGAAAAGCGTCGACAAGCAGAGCTTCAAGAACTTCGAGGGTTACTTCCAGCAAGCAGACGTACTGCTTATCGACGATATCCAGGGACTTCAAAGCAAGCCAGGCACGCTCAATGCACTGTTTCGCATCTTCAATTCGATGATCCCCAAGGGCAAACAGTTCGTATTCTCCGCAGACCGAGCACCGAAGAACATCGACCTCGACGAACGCTACGTGTCCCGATTCAACTCAGGAGCCACGATAGACATCCAACCTCCTGACGACGAAACGAAGCGAAACATCATCAAAAGCCTGATACGCCACTACCAAAGTCGGGAAAACACGTCGTTCGTCATCACAGACGAAATCCTCGACTACATCGTAGACAACTCAAGCTCGAATATTCGAGAGCTGAAAAGCGCTATCACCAACGTGATATTCGCCATGAAAATGAACAAGGATCATACGCTTTCGGAAAGCCAGGTAAAAGAACTCCTGGGCAATCACTTTATCGGTGGAGGCAAAAAGCGCATCACGATAGAGATGATCCAAGCCGCCGTTGAAGACTTTTATGGCGTTTCGCATAAAGACATCGTGGGGCGCGGCAGGGCACGAAGCATAGTACGACCACGCCAGGTTGCGATCTACCTATGCCGAGACTTGTCGGAAACCACATTGAGCAACATTGGCAAAGCGTTTAACCGCGATCACACCACGGTGCTCCATTCGTGCGAGCTTATCTCGAACCAAATACAGGAAGACCGGAACCTCCGCGAAGAACTAGAAGCGGTGCGTGAAAAAATCCGTATTCAGCAGTATTAAAACCTGTTGATAAACGGTGCCAAAGCATGGGGATTACCCCGATCCTCTGTGGAAGAAGTTATCCCCACGTTTTCCCTGTGGATAACCAAGGTGCTTTTCCACAGGGTTCCTGACAGGTATTTTTCCGTGTTCATCAGGCAAAAGAAAAGTTATCAACATATCCACCCTGATTACTACTTCTACTATTAGTTATTTATTAAAGAATAGAGAAGGAATTAAAGGGGAGGAAAACTCGATCGACGCAACTCCGTTCGTGATCGAGAATCAGCTTGGCTAGAACAGGTATCATAGCCAAGAAGAACAAAGAACAGGAGCAGCAATGAAATTCAGCGTAAACCAATCGGAGCTTCAGAACGCTCTAGCGGTTGTAGTAAAAGGATCTTCCACTCGCTCTACGCTTTCCATTCTTGCTGGCGTGTACATCAAAGCCGAAGAGGGAAGAATCATTCTCCAAACCACCAACCTGGAGCTTTCCATTAAGGTAACGTGCTTTGCCATGGTGGAAGAGCCGGGAGAAACGGTAGTGCCGGCTAAGCTCTTCGGCGATATTATCAAGAACCTTCCTGATATGGCTGTTCGCGTTGAGGCGGATGAAACCACCGCAACGGTGTTCTGCGATAGCACTACGTTCTCTCTGAAGGCACTGAACCCCCTCGACTTCCCCGCTTTCCCCGAAATCGAGGCGGATCAGGAAGCGTCATTTCCCTTCAATGCGTTTTCGTCGATGGTTAAGCGCACCGCCAAGGTGGTTTCCCACGACGAGACGCGCATCGTGCTTACAGGCGTTCTTGTTTCGTGTGTGGGCTCTACCTTAAAGATGGTGGCAACGGATTCCTATCGCTTGGCTGTTTCTGAAACTGAGCTCGATTCACCATGCCCCGAGGAGTTCGAGGCGGTTATCGCTGGCTCTTTCCTTCAGGACATCGCTTCTCTCCCCCAATCGGAAGATCCGATTACCCTTGCGCTGAACGACAACCAAATCGTGGTCACCTATCGCGATACCACGTTCATCAACCGTCGCATTGAGGGTACTTTCCCGAACTACAAGCAGTTGATTGCCGAGGGCCATTCCACCCGCGCTACGCTTTCAACCCATGCCCTGACCGATGCGGTTCGTCGCGTGTCCTTGCTTAGCAACAAAGTCTCTCCTGTGCAGGTTCGCGTAGATGCCGAATCCGGTGTAGTAACCCTGCTCACTAATTCTCAGGACATCGGCAATGCTCAAGAGAATCTTATTTGTGCAGTTGATGGTGAATCGGTTGATATCGCCTTCAACTTCACCTTTATGCTCGATGGCTTGAATTCCATCGATACCGATGCGGTTCATCTTGACTTGTTTGGACCTATGAAGCCGGGTATTCTGCGCGCTGCAGAGGGTGAGAACTTCCTTTATCTGATCATGCCCGTGCGTGTGTAGATTGCAGGTTCTGGCTCCATGGGGCTCTACATCGAAAAAATCGCGTGCCGAAATTTCAGGTCGTACGAACAATTCGAGCTCAAAGGCATTGGAGGTCTAACCTTGATTGTGGGGCCTAATGCGGTGGGCAAAACGAATCTCCTTGAGGGAATTCAGCTTGTTACAGCCTGCTCGTCGTTTCGCAGCTCGACGCCCAGCCACTTAGTTCGCGCTGGCCAAGAGGCGGGTTCGTTCTTTGCGTCGGTGCGCGGAGACGGGCGATGCTTGGACGTGGAACTCCGTGTTTCACGTGAAACACGGGAATTTTTTGTCAACGGGAAGAAAAAGCGCCCTCGTGATATTCGAGGCACATTGCCCTCTGTGCTCTTTTCTCCTGAAGATTTGGAATTAGTGAAAGGTTCTCAATCGTTCAAGCGCGCGCAGGTAGACCAAATGGGTGCTCAGCTGAGCGCGAACTACCATGCGGTGCGGAAGGATTACGAAAAGATCCTCCGGCAGAAGAACCGCTATCTGAAAGAAAGCGTTTCGCCCCTGTTCCTTCAGAGCATAAATGAGGTTGTGGCTACGGTCGGTTCTCAGTTGTATCGTTTGCGTTGCGATATGGTTGCCGCACTGTCCCCTTACTTGAAGGAATGCTATCGGGAGATATCGGGTGGGCGTGAATCGGTTGAATTGGTGTACGTCCCCTCATGGCTTCGCAAGTCATTCGATTTCGACCGCATTCCTTCAATTGAAGTGCTCGATAGGGGCTCTGCTCAAGAGCGCCTTATCGGTGCAATGGAGGAAGATGCGTGCAGGGAACACGAGCGCCGCATGTCCCTTTATGGCCCTCAGCTCGATTTGGTGGAGTTTTATCTTGATGGACTCAATGCTCAGCAGTTTGCTTCGCAGGGGCAGCAGCGAAGTTTGGTTCTGGCATTTAAGATGGCGCAAGTTTCGCTCATTGCGGAGCGGTTGGGTCAAAACCCCGTTTTACTGCTCGATGATGTGATGAGCGAGCTTGATGAGACGCGACGCGACGCTCTGCTTTCCTTGATATCCGGCGAGGTGCAGACCTTTGTGACTGCCACCAATGCGGAAAGGGTAAGTCCGGCGCTTTCCTCGTTGGCGCATGTTGTTGAGATTGGCGGCGAATAAGCATGGTTGGATACGACAGCGATTGGGGGTCTTCGCGCGACCCTCGCCGTTACATTGCCGCGATGAACGAGCGGGATAATTCCCTTCGCCCTGTCTCGTCTTCGCTTTCCGCCTTTGCTTCGTCGATGCCTGAGGAAGTTAAGAAGCGCGTTCTTGTGAAGCGCAAAATAGAGAAGACTCATGCCCAGTTTGCTGAACTCGTGGATCCATTTATCCTCAAGCACACCA
>UQVJ01000009.1 GCA_900544455.1 uncultured Eggerthella sp.
TACACGACGCTCTTCCGATCTCGAAACCGAAACGTATCTGCGTGGCAAGGCGCAGGAACTAGGCCTCGTAATGGATGGCTCTCCCTTGGTGCGCTTCATCATCGACGACGAGCTGAAGCATGGCAAGTTCGACGTGGTAGCCGAATTGGTTTCCGCCCCCATCGTCTCGCAGCTTCGTGCAGAGGAAATGCAGCGTTACGGTCTTTCCGCACAGGATGCCGGCGCTCCCATCCCCGCAAACATCCCCACGCCGCAGAACTACGGCCAGCAGCAGGCTTACGCTCCTGCGCAGGAAGTTCCTGCGCAGCCTCAGCAATTCGCGAGCTCCGGCATCGACGTAATGGCCGAAGACGCCCTGGCAATGGAAAACGCCGAGGACGCCTACGCTGCAGCACCCGTTGCGCCCGCACCGGCTCCCGCCGCTGCTCCGCAAACCGTCCGCTTCGACGAGCTCAATGCCCCCGAAGCCATTCCCCAGCGTGCCGCAAATCAGCAGCCCCGCCTTATTGATCTCACCACGAACCGATCCTTCCCCATCACGAAGGCGCAGATCGTTATGGGGCGCGCCCTTTCCAGCGACATCGCCATAGAAGACCTGAACGTAAGCCGCACTCACGCCGAAATTCGCCGTGAAAATGCAAATGCCTGGAGCGTTGCCGACCTTGGCTCTACCAACGGCACGCTGGTGAACGGCCGCCATATTGCTTCTACCATGCTGCAGGAAGGCGACCGCATAACCGTTGGCACCACCACGTTCTTATTCACCTTCCGATAGGGAGCATTTCCTTGAACGGGCTGCGTCACTTGCTGGCACAGCCCGTTTGCGCTTTATGCGCATCTTTTAAACCCGTTTCAAACGATAGGTTATTCCGTGATCGACGTAATCCTTCTCATAGGCAGACTGCTTTTCGTAGCACTGCTCTACCTGTTCCTTTTCGCCATCATGAAAACAGGCATTGGCCTGGTGCGCGGACAACGTAAAGGCGAAAAGACCTGGACCGTTGCCATCGAAAAAGGCCCCAAGGAACTTCGCGGCGTGAACATTGCCGTCAACGGCCCGGTTATCGTGGGCCGCAGCCCAGGATCCGATATCGTCATCGGTGCCGAATACGTATCTTCGCGCCACGCGCGCTTTGTGCTCATGGGCCAGAACCTCTTCGTAGAGGATCTGGGTTCAACCAACGGCACAGCCGTCAATGGCCGCTTTATCTCTGAACCCACCGCGCTGAAAAACGGCGACAAAGTTGCCGTTGGCGATGTAACCATGCGCGTACGGTTCGCCCAGTAAAAGAGGAAGATGAATTCTATGCCCACTCCCCGCAACGCCCGCGCCGAGCGTAAAGCCGCAGATGAGCCCAACGCCATTGCCTTCTTCGGAAGCCGCACTGAAGTTGGCCACATCCGCGAACATAATGAAGACAGCCTGGTTGCGGTTCCGCCGCTTTTTGCCGTTGCCGACGGCATGGGCGGCCACGAAGCCGGTGAAGTCGCCTCGGAAATTGCCATCAACACCATCATGGAGCTTGCGCCCGACCACGCCGATTCCGACGCATTGGCACGTGCCGTGGTTGCCGCAAACCTCAATGTCATCAAAGCGCCCGCAAAGGGCATTGGTCGCGAGGGCATGGGCACCACGCTTACTGCCGCAATCCTGGAAGGCGAGCGCCTGATCATCGCTCAGGTCGGCGACTCACGCGCATACCTCCTGCACGAGGGAAAACTCCAGCAGCTCACGCGTGACCATAGCCTTATGGCCGACATGATCGAAGCGGGCCAGCTCACAGAAGCCGAAGCCCGCGTTCACCCGAACCGCTCGGTTATCACGCGAGCCATTGGGTCCGACCCTCATATGCAGCCCGACATCTACGAGCTGAACGTCGAAACGGGCGACCGCATCCTTCTGTGCTCCGACGGCATTTGCACCATGATCGAGGATCCTCAGATTGAGCACGTCATGGGCCACAGCCGCACTGCGCAGGAATGCGCCGACAATCTGGTGGCGGCCGCGCTCGATGCGGGCGGCTTCGACAACGCAACTGCCGTGGTGGTGGACGTTGAAGGCTTTCGCGAGGTGCGCGAACGCAAGGCTCAGCGCAAGTCGAAGATTCTCTACACGTTCTTGATCCTGGCGGTTATCGCCATTTTCGCAATCGCTGGCGTTACCGCTTATCAGTATGTGAACAACTCCGCTTACCTGGTGAACCAGGATGGCAAGGTTGCCGTATACCGCGGTCTGCAAGACGACCTGTTCGGCATGCCCCTTTCCAGCCTCGACCGCGTTGCCGATGTTGACGTGAACAAGCTTTCGCCGAGTGTGGCAAGCCGCATCAACGACGGCATTTCGGTTGGCAGCATAGATGAGGCGAATGAGCTTATCGCTTCCTATCAGGAAGACATTGCTCGTCAGGATGCCGCAACCAAACAAAGCGACGCTTCCGCTTCCACCGACAAAGCAGCATCTTCCGACTCCTCTACCTCGAAGACGAAGAAGAGCGCCAACGAAAGCGAGTAGTCAATGACCCGACGCAATACCGAGCTGATGCTTCTTTGCATCGCAGCTCCTCTTGTTGTATTGCTGTTTGCCATGGTTGCCCTCAATGAAGGGAATCAGGTAACGCTCGACAACCTAACGGTGCCCTTGGGCATGTTTGCCACGTTTGTTGTGGCCCATCTGGCCATTCGCAAGCTTGCCCCCGGCGCCGATCCTGCCATTCTCCCGCTTTCATTCGCTCTGTCGGGCATTGGCATTGCCTTCATCACGCGCCTTGCCCCCGACCTGGCTATGAAACAGGTTGGATGGCTGTTCCTTGGCGTAGTGTTCATGGTGCTCGTCTTAGCATTCGTAAAGAACCTCGACAAGCTTGGCAGCTACAAATACACCATCATGATCGCCGGCATCCTGCTGCTTATGTCGCCCATGCTTCCGGTTATCGGTAACGAAATCTACGGCTCGCGCATTTGGCTTTCCATCGGTGGTTTCTCCATTCAGCCTGGTGAGCTTGCAAAAATCTGTATCGTTATCTTCTTGGCAGCATACCTGGCGCAAAACCGCGAGATGCTTTCCGTCTTCAACCACAAGCTGGGGCCCTTCCGCGTGCCCGACATGCGCGCGCTGGTTCCCGTCATCATCATGTGGGCAGTGGCCCTGCTGGTTATCGTGTTCGAAAAGGACTTGGGCTCGGCGTTGGTCCTGTTCTTCGTGTTCGTCACCATGCTCTACGTGGCCACTGGCAAGCATGCCTACATCGTCATCAGCCTTCTGATGGTTTCCGTAGGCTTCGTATTCGTATACTTCCTGTTCAGCCATGTTCAAGTTCGCGTCGATACGTGGCTCAACCCCTTCGCGGATCCCACCAACACGGGCTATCAGCTGGTCCAATCTATCTTCAGCATCGCAGACGGCGGCTTGTTCGGCGTGGGCATCGGCAATGGCATGGCCGAGCAGATTCCTATTGTTGAATCCGACTTCATCTTCAGTGCCATCGCCGAAGAGGCGGGTCTTTTGGGCGCTGCAGGTGTGCTGCTTCTGTACCTGTGCTTTGCCATCCGCGGCATTCTTATTTCCGTTCGCGCAAAAAGCGACGTCAGCTCGTTTATGGCCGTAGGTTTCACTGCCGTTATCGTGCTGCAGGCCTTCATCATCGTGGGCGGCGTTACGCGCCTTATCCCTCTTACGGGCCTTACCCTTCCCTTCGTAAGCCAAGGTGGTTCTTCGCTTCTGGCGAGCTTCATTATCTTGGGCTTCCTGTTGCGCGCAAGCGATCAGGGCACGGGCTTGGGCACCGAAATGGCATCGGGCACAGGCGTAGTAAGCCTGAACGGCGCGCTGGGTCGCGTTTCCCTGGGCAAGCGCCTTACCGGCACCATGATCGTATTCTCTGCCCTCTTTGCGCTGCTGGTTGCCAACCTGACGATGATCATGGTTATCCAGGCAGACGAATACAAGAACATGCCCATTAACAACCACACGCTGGCAAAAGAGTCGAAAACCGAGCGCGGCGCCATCACTACGTACGATAACGTGCTCCTTGCTCATTCCGTATTGCAAGACGATGGCACCTACAAGCGCGAATACCCCGCAGGCAACCTCGCTGCACACGTGGTGGGATACGCCTCCGACACGTACGGTACCTCCGGCATCGAAGCATCCTGCAACGATACGCTGAAAGGCGAAAGCAACTATGCTTCATGGATCGATGTCCTGAACTCCTATTCAGGAGCCGGTACCGCAGGCAACGATGTGAAGCTCACCATCAACTCAACCATTCAGCAAGCTGCGCAAAATGCGTTAAAGGGATACAAGGGCGCCTGCGTTGCCATCGACCCGAAGACGGGTGCAGTTTTGGCACTTGCCTCTTCGCCCACCTACGACGCCGACGACGTTGACAGCATCCTTTCTTCAGGCGGCGATTCTTCGGCACTGTACAATCGCGCAACCCAGGCGCTGTATTCGCCTGGCTCCACGTTCAAGATCGTGACACTGACCACCGCGCTGGCAGATAATGTGGCAACCGAATCGACTCAGTACGATTCCCCCTCCACACTCGACATCGGCGGCGGCAAAGTAACGAACTTCAACAATTCGTCATATGGCACCATTACACTGCAGCGCGCAACCGAACTTTCCGCCAACACCGTATTCGCACAGCTCGGCGACCAGATTGGCGCAGATGGCCTTGTTTCCTCTTCCGAGAAATTCGGGTTCAACAACGCACTGAACTTCGATTTGCCGCTCGCTAAATCGCTGATGCCCGACCCAAACGAGATGACCGAATGGGAAACCGCATGGGCCGCAGCCGGTGAACCGGTAGGCGAACATGCCAGCCCCGCTGGCCCGCAGGCAACCGTTCTGCAGATGGCCTTGGTAGGTTGCGCCATCGCAAACAATGGCACCATCATGCAGCCTTACCTGGTAGACAGCGCGAACAATTCCGATGGCAAGAACAGCTATCGCGCAACGCCTTCCACGATGTCGAACGTATGCTCTTCATCGGTGGCAAAGCGAGTACGCACGGTACTTGAAGGGGTCGTGAACAACGGCACCGGTAAAGCAGCCGCCGTTTCCGGTGTGCAGATTGCCGGCAAAACCGGCACCGCAGAAACGGGCAAGGAAAAAGACGACCGCTGGTTTGTGGGCATGGGCCCATCCGATGACTGCTCGGTAGTAGTGGCCATCGTCCTCGAAGAGGCTGGCGAGAGCCTTTCCGGCGGTGCTGCCGGACGCGCCCAGGGCGTATTGAGGGCAGCGCTTGAAGTGCAAGGGGATTTGTAGGAAAAGCGTTTCCTGATTCCTCGTGAAAGCCTTGCAAAAACGGAGAACTTGACATGGTAATACGATATGCTTATGCGATGGTCGTTAAGCATGGATCCAAAGGGAGTACAAACGTGGCTGGAAGCATGGTTGGCAGAACATTCAACAACCGTTACACGCTAACTGAACGAGTCGGCCTTGGTGGCATGGCAGAGGTATACCGCGCACAGGACAACGTTCTGGGCCGCACGGTAGCCGTGAAAGTTATGCTGCCCCAATACGCAGCCGACCCAACCTTTACCAAGCGTTTCCGTCAGGAAGCGGCATCGGCCGCTAACCTGCAGAGCCCCTATATCGTAAGCATCTACGACTGGGGCCTTGACGGCGAAACCTACTACATTGTTATGGAGTTCCTCCGCGGAACCGATCTTAAAACCGCCATCAACGAACGAGGCGCAATCAACCAGCGAAAGGCGGCCGAAATCGGCAGCCAGATCGCCCAGGCACTTTCCGTTGCGCACGAAGGTGGCGTAATTCACCGCGACATTAAGCCGCAGAACATCATGATCCAGCCTGATGGCAACATCAAGGTAATGGACTTCGGCATTGCACGTGCAGGCGATGCAGGCCTTTCCCAGACAGCAACCGTTCTGGGTACCGCCCACTACGTATCGCCCGAGCAGGCTCAGGGCAAGGAGCTCACCGGCGCCAGCGATATCTATTCGTTGGGTGTAGTTCTCTACGAAGCCACCACTGGAAAGCTCCCCTTCGACGGCCAAGACGCAGTAAGCGTTGCCGTAAAGCAGGTCAACGAGCTTCCCGCACCGCCTAGCGCCATCAACCCAAACATCGATCCCGGTCTGGAAGCCATCATCATGAAGGCCCTGGAGAAGGATCCCAATAAGCGATTCAAAGATGCCGCAGAAATGCGTCATGTGCTGAACGACTTCCTGGCGGGTCGCCCTATCGCTCTTGGCAACGATATCAGCGGCCTTAAAACCCAGGTAATGGGTGGCGTTGCGCCTATGCAAAACGGCACTGCGGTTATGAGCCCCGTTGCTGGCGGCCAAGCTACCGGTGGTTTTACCCAGGTAAGCCCACGCGTATATTCCACAGAAGACGAAGAGGCAGCTGCCAAAAAGAAGAAGCGCAACACCATCATCGGCGTTGTCGTGGCCCTGCTGTGCATCATCGGCATTGCAGGCGCTGTGTTTGCCATGAATGGCAGCGGCGACAAGGTTACCGTGCCCGACGTAACGAACAAGTCTATTGCCCAGGCGCGCACCACGCTCGAGCAGTCAGGCTTCAAGATTGGCACCGAAACGGAAGTGTATAGCAGCACCGTTCCTGCCGGCAGCGTAGTAAGCACCGACCCGCAAGCGGGTGAACAGGCCGCAAAGGGCTCTACCATCAAAATCAATGTTTCAAAGGGAACCGAGCAGGTTACCGTTCCCGACTTGAAGGGCAAATCGGCCGATGGAGCTCAGAAGGTTTTGAACGAAGCGGGCTTAACGGGTCAGCAGGGCGATTCCGTATTCTCGGATGATGTTGACGAAAACATGGTTGCATCGCAGGAAACCCCTTCGGGCACCACGGCAAACAAGGGCGATACGGTGGTGTTCCACCTTTCTAAGGGCTCCGAAAAGGTAACCATCCCCAATGTTGTGGGCATGACTCAGTCGCAGGCAACCTCCAAGCTGGAAAGCGCAGGCTTTGCGGTTAGCACCACAAACGAAACCAGCAAAGATGTGGAAAAGGGCAACGTAACGAAGCAGAGCAAGACTGGCACCGCCACTAAGGGAACCACCATTACCATCACCATTTCCAGTGGCCTCGGCGAAGCTCCCAATGTTGTGGGCATGCCCGAGAGTAAAGCAAAGGAAACCCTCGAAAAGGCTGGCTACAAGTACGATCTGCAGTACAAGCAAGATTCGACAGTAACAAAAGGAAATGTTATCTCGCAAAGCACTAGCGGCAGCACGGTAACCCTCTATATTTCCTCAGGCTCCGGCAGCTCCAACGGCGGAAACGCCAACGGATCGGGGAGCAACTAGCCAATACAGCAAGGCCTCGCAACAATGCGAGGCCTTGCTTTTTATGCAAACTATTCCCCGCAAACACGCGTTGCTCGCCCCCCTCTTTTGCCGATTCGCCCATTCTGTCACCGGGCTCCCATGCATCTTCCGCAAAGTCGGCTCCCCTGGGGCAATCCGCTCATTGCAAAAACAAGAAATCGGACTTCCTTGCAACTTTTTTTCGATTGGGGACTCTCTCCTGTTCCCGCGAAGCGAAAACAGTCCATCATATGGGCAATTTACTGCGTTTTCGAGCCCATACCCGCATTTTGTCGCTCTGCGACAATCCCTAATCGCAAAAAAGTTGCAACTCAGGCCGATTTTTTGTTTTCAACCTTCCAAAACGTCATTGAGCTGACGCTATAGACGGAGGCGAAACAGATGCGGCACCGCACAACGACAACGGGAACCGCCCGTAAGTCAAATCAGCCCAAGAAACACTCTTGAACAGCCCCGGCAATAGGCTTAATCCCAATAAAAAAAGGCCCACCAAAGGTGGACCCGAAAACGCTGGCGCCCCCGAGAGGACTCGAACCTCCGACGCACGGTTTAGGAAACCGACGCTCTATCCTCTGAGCTACGGGGGCAAAAAGGATGCTGACAAACAGCTCTGCTATCTTAACACACCCCTTCTGCACTCCACATAGACGCATCAAAACATCCTTCACAACCCTTCCTAGCTCCACCTTCCTTTACCGTACGGAGAAAAACTCCCGCAAAGACCCCTTTATGCAGGCGGCGCTCCGAAAAATTCCCTTTTGTTGCAGGCGGGATTCTGGTGGACGCCAGCCACTTTACTGCGTTGGTAAAGGCCCCTCGCTACAGGGGAGGGGGAGAGGCTCCGGCAAAAGTCCCTTTACCCCAGGCGGTACCCCGCAAGGGCTTCGTTATTGCAGGGACGGAAACTCCTCGCAAAGGAGCTGCTTCAGTTGAGCGAGGCCCCAGGGAATGGTAGGATAACCCGCGAACGCTGTTTCAGGGCGAGGTGAAATTCCTCACTGGCGGTATCAGATCCCCGAAGCAACCTAGCTTCATCTGAAGCCGCAACCCTGCTTGGCTCGACGGCTCAAGCAGGCTGATTTGGTGCAAATCCAAAGCCAACGGTTACAGTCCGGATGGAAGAGACAGGAGGCCTACTTTGTCTACCCCGAACACCCCCACCAAGAACACCAACGCATGGTCTACCAAACAACTGGTTACGATGGCCCTTATGTGCGCCATTGGCGTTCTTCTTTCGTTCATCGAATTCCCCTTGCTGCCCGGCGTAACCTGGCTTAAGTTCGACGCCTCGAATATGCCCGCCATGGTTTCCGGCTTCGCATTCGGCCCTGGCGCCGGCGTTGCAGTAGGCATCCTAACCGCCATCATTCACGGCCTGCTTATGGCAGACTTCACCGGTGCGCTTATGAATGTGCTCACCGTCACGTGCTTCGTGTTGCCCGCAGCCATCATCTACAAGAAGAAGCGCACCTACCCCGCCGCCATCAGCGGTTTGGCGCTCAGCATCATCGCTGCACTGGCTGCCGCTATTGTGGGTAACCTCATTGTTACCCCTATGTGGCTGGGTGTCCCCTTCGAAGCGGTAACGGCAATGATCATCCCCATCCTTATTCCGTTCAACCTTCTGAAGGGTTTGCTCAACGCTATTCTGACGCTGGTTATCTACAAATCGATTTCCAACCTTATTACCCCTAAGAAGGATCAGACGAAGGGTCGCTAAACCGTGATTACCTTTTCCGACGTTTCCTTTACCTACACAGGCGAAACCAAGGTACTTTCCGAACTGGCTCTCTCCATCAAAGAGGGCCAGTTCGTCTGCGTTTTGGGCGCCAACGGATCAGGTAAATCAACGTTTTCGAAGCTTATCAACGCACTCTTGGTGCCCGACACCGGCACCGTAACCGTGGATGGTCTGGAAACCAGCAACCCAGAAAATACCTTCACCATTCGCAGTACGGCAGGTGCAGTATTTCAAAACCCCGACGATCAGATCGTCGCCAGTCTCGTTGAAAACGATGTGGCATTCGGCCCTGAAAACCTGGGCATCGAGAACCCCGAGCTTCGTCAACGCGTAGAGGAATCGTTGGCAAAAGTCGGCTTAACTGGCTCCGGAAAGCGCGAGACCGCAGCCCTTTCCGGGGGTCAGAAGCAGCGCGTCGCCATCGCAGGCGTGCTGGCAATGCATCCCTCCATCCTCATCTTCGACGAGGCATCGGCTATGCTCGACCCGCGCGGACGCCGCGGCTTGATGCGTGTATGCAAAGAGCTTCACGAACAGGGCATGACCGTTATCATGATCACTCACTTCATGGAGGAAGCTGCAGAAGCCGATCGTGTGATCGTGTTAAACGACGGCCATTGCGTGCTCGATGGCGCCCCCGACGAAGTGCTTACGCAGGACCACATTCTTCGTGATCTCAATCTTGACGTACCCTTCGCCACCCACATGTCTCGCCTTCTGCAAGATCGCGGCATCACCATTGGCACCCATATCGAAACCACAACGCTGAAGGAGGAACTGTGTCGATCGCTTTCGAACAGGTAAGCTTCAGCTACACGCCGCTCACCAAACGACAAAAGAAAGCCGGAGAAGTGCAGCGCTATGCCTTACGCAATGTCAGCTTCACCCTCAACGACGGTGAGTTCCTTGCCATTGCAGGACATACCGGGTCCGGCAAATCCACTCTGGTACAGCATCTGAACGGCCTGGCAAACCCCACCGAAGGGCGTGTGCTCTGGAACGGCAAGGATCTAGCCGACCGCAAAAACGCAACGTGCGCTCGCGGCGATATCGGCGTGGTGTTCCAGTACCCCGAACATCAGCTGTTTGCCGAAACAGTCTACGAAGATGTAGCGTTCGGCCCGCGCAATATGGGCCTGTCCGAAGACGAGGTGGATGCCCGCATCCGCGAAGCGCTCGCCGACGTGCATCTTGATTTCGATACGCTGAGCGAACGCAGCCCCTTCGAGCTTTCAGGCGGCCAGCAGCGCCGCGTGGCATTTGCCGGCGTGCTTGCCATGCGTCCCACCACCTTGGTCCTCGATGAACCGGTTGCCGGCCTTGACCCAGCATCACGTTCCGATTTCCTCGACCTCATCAAGCAGCTCCACGAGCAGCGCAACCTTACGGTAGTGATGGTTTCGCACAACATGAACGACATCGCCCTTCTCGCAGACCGCATGTTGGTCATGCATGAAGGCGAAGTTGCCTTCATGGGCACGCCAAAAGAAATCTTTACCAAACATGCTGTTGAGCTGCGCGAAATAGGTCTCGGCATCCCCCATGCCCAAACCTTGGCAAACCAGCTTCGCGCAAAGGGCATGCCCTTACCCGAAAAGCTTTACCTGCCTGAATCCTTAGCCGATGAAATTGCCCGCATCCTTGGTGGAAGCGAGGCTGTGCAATCATGAACATAGATGCCGTATTTGGTCGCTACATCGCCAAGGATTCCGCCGTTCACCGCATGGATCCACGCGCAAAGCTTCTGCTTTCGATCCTGTTCATGGTTATGGTGTTCGCTGCGGGGTCGTACGTATCGCTGGGCGTCGCCGCATTGTTTACTGCGGGAATGTTTGCCTTCGCGCATATTTCACTCCGCCAGGCGTTCACTTCCATTGCGCCGCTTGCCATTCTGGTGGTATTCACGGCACTCCTGAACATCTTCTTCGTTCAAGGCGGCGAAGTGTACTTTCAGCTATGGATCATCTGCATTAGTCAGCAAGGCCTGCATCAAGCTCTCTTTATCGCTATCCGCCTCACCATGCTGCTGTTGGGCGTGAGTCTGCTTACCCTGGCAACCACCACGCTCGACCTCACCGATGGCTTTGAGCGCCTTCTGGAGCCCTTCAAGCGCTTCGGACTACCCGCCCATGAGCTATCTATGATGATGGGCATCGCCCTGCGCTTCCTGCCCCAATTTGCCATCGAGCTGCGCACTATCTATCGCGCGCAAATTAGCCGTGGCGCAAATTTCGGCAAGGGCCCCAAGGGAGGCGTTGCTATGATGACTTCGCTTATCGTGCCCCTGTTCACCAGCGCGTTCCGACATGCCGAAACGCTTTCGCTGGGAATGGATGCGCGATGCTATCACGGAGGCGAAAACCGCACTCGCCTAAAGGAGCTTTCCTTTAGCAAGCGTGATATAGCCGGTACCGTTTATTTGGGAATCGGCACAGCAGCCGTACTGGCAACCGATCTTACTTTGAACATGTTGCTGTAGGCACAGGAGGAACAAGCCCACCGCTGCCCCGCTCGGGCGAATCCCAGCCCTGGCAAGGAACATCATCGCGCAATCATCAAAGCCAAAACGCGAACGTATCGAAGCAATGCCGGCGTCTAACAGCCCTAGCAACCAAGGCAACCGCCAACAACCACTCGAAAGGAACACCATGGACGACATCATCGAATACCTTACTGCGGTACCTGCATGGTACCTGGCAACCTGCGAAGGCGATCAGCCTCATGTTCGCCCCTTCAGCTTCGTTATGCGCGAAGGCGATACCCTGTGGTTCTGCACCGCAACCAACAAAGATGTTTACCATCAGCTGCAGCAAAACCCCAAATTCGAGCTTTCCGCATGGAAGCCCGGCCGCGGCTGGATCATCGTTACGGGCGTAGCCGATTTGAACGACACCGCAGGCGACGAAGTTCGCAAAGCAGGCTATGAGCACATGACGGCACTTGGCGAAACCTACGAAGACTGGGGCGATCCGCGCCTGACGTTCTTCTCCCTGAAAGAAGGCATTGCCAAGATCGACGATATCGACGGCTCTTCCAGGAGCATCGAGCTGTAGAAGCGCCAGACGTACGCAGCGCATTCACACCAGGCCCCTTCGGCAACAAAGCGCCTCCCGCATCCAAGATGAACTGTCTCCCCTTTTCTTGCGTCCAGGAAAGGGGAGACAGCTAAAGAACGGGAGGCGCTTTTCAATATACCCGAATGAGGCATGATGCATTTCTGAGCCCACGCCAACCAATTCGCCAGGAAGCCGAACCCCTAAACAAAAGGCAACGGGTAATGCTCCCGCAGGCCAATTGACGCACCCGCCCAGTCGGCTTCGACAAAATCGGGGACACAAAAAACGCCGGTCATTGACCGGCGCCAAGCTTTACAGCATAGAGATTTGATCAACGAGCTTTCGTGCCGCATCACGAACCGAAAGGCCATTGATGTCGATGGTAAGATCGGCGTACTTTTCGTACAGGGGCACGCGTTCCTCGTACAGGTCGGCCAAACTCATGCCGATGCCGTTCTTCATAACAACACCGCGTTCGTGAAGGCCGCCCAGGCGGTTTTCCAGCTCTTCATAGGAAACCTGCAGGTACACAACCGTGCCGATAGAGGACAGATGCTTCATTGCCTCGTCGGAGTAGACGGCAGAACCACCCGTAGCAATAATGGCATGGCTCGTGGAAAGCGTGCACAGCACCTCGTTTTCCACTTCGATGAAACCATCGGGGCCGCATGCATCGATAATCTTCTGCAGCGTCTTGTCGAGCTTGCCCTGAATAAGCAAGTCAGCATCGATGAATTCATAGCCAAGAATCTTCGCCAAAACAACGCCCAAGGTTGACTTGCCAGCGCCCGGCATGCCAATAAGGATGATGTTCTCGGTGGTGTTAGTCATGAGGCCCGTCCTCTTTCCATTTGTCTCTACCGAAAGCAACTATAGCACGTTTCGCCTCAACCCTCGGAGCCACCACCTCGTTCACCAAGATGGCTACGAAAATCAACGCAAACCCGATTAGCAATCGGCTCGTCATGACCTCTCCGTACAGCAAGATGGAGAACAGCACGCCAAAAACCGATTCCAGACTGAGAAGCAGCGCCGCCTGTGAAGGATTAACATACGCAAGCGAAACGTTTTGGATGCCGAACGCAATGATCGATGCAAACACGATGAGGAAAGCCATCTGGCCGATAATCGTGGGCGTTATCACCGCAACCGCAGGAAGCGTTTCGGTTGCCGCACCGACGATGCACCCAAAGCAACCCTCGGTGATGAATTGGAACACCGTGAGCATCAGCGCATCGTGCTTCTCGGTGAACTTGGACACAAAGACGATATGAATCGCGAACAAAACCGAGCTGACCATGGTCAGGGATTCGCCAAGGCCAATGGAAAGCGCCTGCCCTGCCGTGGTAACTGAAACCAACCAAATGCCCACAACGGCAATACCGGCAGCCCCTATATTGAAGAAGGAAGGGCGCTTGCGCATAAGCGCCCACCAGGCAAACGGGACCACAACGCAGTACGTTGCAGTTAGAAACGCGTTAATGCCCGGCGTTGTGTGCTGCAAGCCAACAGTTTGCGCCAAGAATGCCGAGAAATCAAACACCGCCAGCACAATGCCAGCGCCCAAAGCACGCTTTGAAAAATGAGCTTTCACCCGTTTGCGCAGGATAAACAAAAGAATCAAACCTGCCAAGGTAAAGCGGATACCCAAAAGCCACGCTGGCGGCATAACCGTGACCACGTCCTTCATGACCACAAAGCTGAAGCCCCAAATCATTGCAGCCAAAACCAACAGTATCTTATAAACCCATGAAGGTATTTCAGAAAGAGCAATCATAAGTGCCCATTATAACCAAGCTGCTCGCCGCAAGAGGCAATTGCGCGGCACTGGCCTGATCTAGGCGCAATACGGCTTCCTGCAACAGAACCACCGAAACTTAACGGGCACCGCCACCGCCACCGAAGCCGCCACCGCCGCCGCCAGAGAATCCACCGCCGCCGCCAGAGCCATCAGACGAATCGCCCGAAAGCGCCGACTGCACTGCCTGGATGGATTCGGATACCGAAGTGTTCAGCATCGATCCAAGATCGGGCATGGTGGTGTTCGCATAGTACGTCGGGGCATACAACCCCCACCATGGCACATACGAGCTGTCCAGCGCTTCATCGTTGCTTGTCTGGAACATCTCGGGCACCTTCTTGCGCAGCTCGCCGATGGCCTGCTCGGCTACACCGAACAGATAGGCGTACACCATGAATTCACCCCATACCTTCACATCGGTGGCGGGGCGTTCGTCCAAAGCAGAGAATTCCGTAAGCCATTTACGCAGCCCTTTGCAACGCGCATAGACATCGGCGCCCTTCTGCGTGCGGCGCTCCATAAAGCGAGAAACCACGATAAGAGCCACTCCCGTGATAATGCCGGGAATAAGAACGAGGAAGTTCTCGAAGATGGTCGCGATGATAAAGCATCCCAGTATCAGCGCAATTGCCACCGAAAGCATACGGAAGCGCTTCGACTTCGAGTAGCTTTCAAAGTACTCGGCTGCTATCACATGGGAAGTTACCAAACCCTGCCAATCGGACATGGCATCGTTGAATTCTTCGGGATTGCTCTCGGCATACGCCTTGATGGTCCCCAGCCACAGAGAGGGTTTACCTTGCGCTACCGTATCAAACAGGAACGACATGGCCTTGCGGTCAATCGTGCTATTGAGCGAAAGCTCCACCTGAGGCACACGCGTAAGATAGTAGTCATCGACTTGCTTCTTTCGAATGACGCCACCCTGTTCGTACGAACCCTTGTTAATCAAGATTGCACCAGCATTGGCAAGATGCATGATGGTTGCCGTGAAATCGGTTGAGCTTTCTTTATCGAAGGTCCACAAACGACCGATCACAGCAGGGTGAGCGCCAGCTTCCGGCACATCACGCCAATATTCCTCCTCGAAGGTAGGCTTGAGCTCTTTGCCGTAGCGGACAAAAGAGCGAACGCCCCATACCAGCAAGGCCAAGCAAATAAGAATCACCACGATAAGCAACCCGAGCGAAAGCGCACGCTCCGCATTTGCGCGATCAGCCCAGGTCTGTTCTTCGGAAAGAACGGTATCGAGACGAGCAGTGGATTCGTGCATGTTGTCGGCGCCGGAAGCTACACCCGACAACCACTCAACGGGAAACACCACACGCGCTTCCGCATAGGAACCTGCGTTTACGTGAGGAACGCTGTAACTTACCGTACCGTCATCATTGATGGCAACTGTAGCATCCAGAGGGCCATGACCCCACGCACGTACATTTTCGCCCGCCGCAACCTTGGCGCCCGAAGCAATGGGCAGAGTCAGCGTCATGGTTACGTCGCTGGAATCTTCAGCCCAACCGCTGCCCACAAACTGCCAGTACAGCTCTCCTACATCGGAGTATGCTTGCGCAGCCTTGGTTACCGTATAGTCCAACTGCACAACGTCCACTTCGTCTTCCACCGAAAAGAATACATAGACGGTGTTCTTGGGCTTGTCGAACGAGTAAGCATCGCCACCAGGGCCACCAGATTCACGCCAATCAAGCTGGAAGGGTACGCTGGAGAACTCCGAGAGAGACTTCGCCGAAGAACCCATGCTTACGCTGTTGATCTTGATATCGGAACCAGAAGGCAAATTATCGAAGTTCCACCATACCGCCGTAAAAGCACCGCTGAAATCGAACATGCGTTGCTCAACCACATGCAAATCGCCGTTTGGCTGAACCGTTGCGTTGATGGTAGTATGCGGCATTTCGTATGACTTCGCATAAGCCTGCTGCGGCACAAAGCAAAGACAGGCAAACGCCAGCGCCAAAGCTGCAACAACAAGGGCTAGACCCTTGCCCAGGTTGCTTTTGTATTGATTTTCAGCCACAAGTGTGGCGAATTGGCCGTTTTGGCTATTTTTTTTGATAAAAGCATGGTTTTGCACTGCTCTTCTCCTTGCAAGATGGGGGCGGGCAGGTTATCATTTCAATTCGCATATACGGAGAGCTGACCGAGAGGCCGAAGGTGCTCGCCTGCTAAGCGAGTATACGCCAAAAGCGTATCTGGGGTTCGAATCCCCAGCTCTCCGCCACCGTATATCAAGCCCGTTCATTTCGAACGGGCTTTTTTCATTTTAAACGACTTAACGACAAGCAGGCGCTTTATTGCGCAACTGGCCCTGATTGCTCAACTGATCCGGTTGTTCAACTGGCCTGATTGTTAAGCTGGCCTGATTGCTCAGCTGGCCCCGATTTCGCATTCGGTGCCGAACCGCTCAGGAAGCCCCGCTGTTTTGGCAAGAGCGCCTTGCTTCTTCGTAGCTCTCTTTAAGCAATGTCAGCCAACGAGCGCATACAGGCGCTGCCTGATGGATTGCCGCATAGCTCGCCAGCCTTTACTACGAGACACTATGCCTATTTCGACTCTACCCCTACGACGGGCGGCGGATGCTAAGCACGCGCCTTCAAATGGCGGTCACGCCGACCCAAGCACCTACGGCAGACGGCAGGCGCGCACGGCATAACCTGGCACACTCCCGAGCCATAGCGGCAACGAAACGGCGGGCAAGCGTGTGAGCCCATCACTGGAGACGGGCAATGTAGCCGCCCTTGGAACGCTTCCGGCTCCTAGCCGCAACAATACTGCGGGCAAGCGCGGGCCAAAGCGCAGCGCCATCGCCGAACGCAGTCGAGCTCAGATAAGGCGCGTAAGTCCGTCTCCTGGAATCTTGGGCAAAGGCGCCGGACACAGCGTGGCAAGAAGCGTACAAAATATGTGCTTCTTGCCATTCTTTACCGTCTCAAACCGGCAGCCGGAAGATACCCGCACCAAAGCAAAGACGCCGCCCATATAGGCGGCGTCTTTATCATCCATCGATGCCAAAAAAAGCATCGATCGGGCTTTATCGGGGTCGGAATGCTAGCAGATAGCTTTGTCGAATATGCTATTTCACCGAAGGCGTATCCGACGGATCTTTAGGGGCGGTTCCCATGTTTACCGAGGGAGCCTGCGCAGCATCGTTGCCCTGGCCAAAGGAAACAACCGGCGCAGCCGAAGCAGCCGCATTGGCATCGAAATTCTCACGCACAGTGAACCTGAAAAGGCCGGCAACCAGCACTCCAGGGAACGTCTGAATCGCGTTGTTGTACTTCATTACCGTGTCGTTGTAGCTCTGACGCATATAGCTGATTTTGTCTTCCGTGGCAGAGATCTCAGCCTGCAACTGCTGGAAGTTGGCATTTGCTTTCAAGTCGGGATAAGCCTCAGAAACCGCGAACAGACTCTTCAATGTACCCGAAAGGAAGTTATCGGCAGCCATCTTCTGCTCGGGCGTCGTAGCATTGCATACCGCAGAACGCGCCTCGGTTACCTTTTGAAGCGTACCGCTTTCGTGGGCAGCATAACCCTTAACCGTTTCCACCAAATTGGGAATAAGATCCAAACGACGCTGCAACTGAACATCGATTTGCGACCAAGCGTTGTCAACGCGGTTGCGCAGTTGAACGAGGTTGTTGTACAGGGCAATAAGGACGATGGCCAGAATCACCACCACAACAACGATTACAATAATTGCTTCCATAACTTGCTCCTAGCGTTTCTCGCGCAGACGCGCCCGCGGGCGCACTGCCATGATGCGGGAAAACCACTGGTGGTTTTCGCCACCTTACCTCGAATTACTCGATGCCTCTATTATAAAGCCTCCACAATGGCAGCGCCCAATGGAGAGAAAGACGTTACGCGCGTCCACCACTCATGCTTGCGCGCCTCAACCGAAGCCTCGCACGCCGCTTGATAGCTATCAAAAATGCAGCATACGGCAGAGCCGCTCCCGCACAGCACCACATTTTCCTCGCCGGCGGCAGCCCTTCCCCACTCAAGAACCTCAGCAACCACAGGCGTCACCGAACAAGCTGCCTTTTCGAGGTTGTTGTACAGGGAAACATCAGCCGCAGCATCCAAAGCTGCAATCGAAGAAAGATACCCCGAACCGGGCAAAACAGGATCTTCGTCAAACGCCGCATAGGCCTTGCCCGTGGATACGCCGGCATCGGGACGAACAAGCAGCACAAAGCCGGAACGGGGCTCAAGTTGAGCCTCAAACACGTCGCCCTTGCCTGAAAGGCGCGCACAGCCACCTTTCAAGAAGAAGGAAACATCGGCGCCAAGGCGCGATGCCACTTCCTGCACACGCTCGTCTTCCACGCCAACGCCCCACAGCGTTGCCGCACCGACCAACGCAGCAGCTGCATTGGAAGAGCCGCCGCCCAAACCTGCTTCGGCAGGAATTACCTTGTTCAGAACCATTTCAATGGTTTCATCCTGCGTGCGGCCCAAAGCCTTCGCCAGCTCAACCACAGCCTTGTAAGCGATGTTGTCTTCGGCCTTGATCAAAAGAGGATCGATGGTAAAGGAGCTTTCACACTTCAGCATCACCTGAAGGCCCTCGCCCGAACCCTCGTCATCGAAACGACGCATGGAAAGCGTGTCGTGCAGGGCAAGCGAGTGCATGATGGTTTGCACCTCGTGGAACCTGCTTTCCTGCTTTTCACCCACCGCCAAAACCAGGTTCACCTTTGCAGGCGAAATGATCTTTGTGACGTTTTTCATTGGCAAACCTTCAAGCCTCATGCAGAAGCACCATCCTGATTCGATTCTTTATTGTCTTGCTCGTTTATTGCAGCCGCAGGCGCATTTGCTTCCTCGGCACGCGCCGCAGCCTTTCTTGCTTTATTGCGCTTACGTTTTTCGCGAAAAAACGCTTGCAACAGGGAAGCGCATTCCTCCTCGCATACGCCAGGCGTAACCTCGAACACATGGTTCAACCGCTCGTCGGCATTCACCTGGTACAGCGAGCCCAACGCACCCGCTTTCGGATCAAATGCGCCAAATACACAGCGATCGATGCGCGCCTGATGCATGAGCCCCGCGCACATGATGCATGGCTCAAGCGTAACGTACACCGTACACCCCGACAGGCGCCAAACGCCTAATTTGTTTGATGACTGTTTCATTGCGATAAATTCCGCATGGCCAGCCGGGTCGGCATCGATCTCGCGGCGATTGTACGCAGCGGCAATCACCTCTCCGTCACGCACCACCACTGCGCCGATAGGCACCTCATCGAGCGACCCCGCCTTGCGCGCTTCGGCAATTGCCAGACGCATGAATTCAATATCTTGCGCATCTGAAGAAATGAGCTCCATACCTCACCACCAAGTTATGCTATCCTAATCCCTACCGATTCGGAGGAATGGCAGAGTGGTTGAATGCGGCGGTCTTGAAAACCGTTGTGCCGCAAGGCACCGTGGGTTCAAATCCTACTTCCTCCGCCAGAATTACCAAGCCCGTTCATTGAACGGGCTTTTTTTCGTTCTATGCACCGCGAAACCGAATTGGCACACCGCCCATTGCGCCAATTCGCCCACACGCGGGGCGCTGGGTAATGTAGGGGCTTCCCCATTCCACGATGCAATCAATTATTCAGCGAAAAAAGTTTCCATCACAAAGTCGACGGGCATTTCGCGACCTAACCAAAGACGCTCGGCAATTGCTGCCTGTTGCACAAAGGGGCCAGCGCCGTCAACGGTTTTGCAGCCGCAGGAACGAGCTAGCTTTATGAGCTCGGTATCGCGGGGGTTGTATACCAAATCGGCCACAATAAGCTCAGGCCTCAACATATCCGCCGTCAGAAGACAACCGGGATCATCGGGATACCCCACAGTGGTCGTGTTCACCACCAGAGCCGATTCGGCAAGCGATGCCCTTAGCTGATCTTCATCGGAAAGAGCATAAAGGGAAATCTCGCAGGGTGAATAGCCATGCAATCGATCGATCAACTCATACCCTCTTTGCTGGTACGATTCCTGCCGATTGAACACATCGATCTGCGCCACTCCGTCGAGCGCCGCTTGAACAGCAACGGCAGAAGCCGCGCCGCCAGCCCCCAGCACGGTTATCTTCCTCCCACGCACATTGATGCCGTTCAGCACCAAATTGCGCATAAAGGCAGCACCATCGGCATTGTCGCCCAAAGAACGACCGTTTTGAATTACCACCGTGCTTACCGCACCCATGATTTCCGCCGTCCGAGAAATCTCATGAAGATAGGGGACGATAGCATTCTTGTACGGCGCCGTTACGTTGTAGCCGAGGAAGCCAAGCGCTTCCATGCCTCGCACAGCCGATTCCAAGTTCTCCGGTTTAACGTCGAAGGGGACAAAGGCATAATCGTAACCCATCCTCTCGAACACAGCGTTATGGACAGCCGGCGAGCCAGAATACGTTACCGGCGAGCCAATAAGACCCACCAACCTTGTAGAGCCGGAAATACGAGTTACTGCGTCCATACAACCCTTCCCATCATGCGGGCTACGCCCGCAAACGCCCGAATATTGGGCGGATTACGCTGAAAACAACTGTACCGCAAGCCCACTCGCGTGAAAAGAAACGGCATTTACCACCATCCGTGCGCAACAGACTAGCCTTCCATCTGCTCAGCCACCAGCAGCCATTCCTCTTCCAGCGCTTCAATGCGCTGCTCAAGCTCGCGAATGCCCGCCTGCGCTTCGCCCAAGGCCTGATAATCGTACGGATCGACCTTCAGCAGGTCCTCTTTGGCCTGAGCGAGCTTCTTTTCCTGCGTCTTCATCTTGTTCTCGATGGAACGTGCCTGCTTTTTAAGCTCGCGAACCTCAGCAGCAGAAAGCCCCGTTTGAGTCTGAGGCTGGGCGGCGCCGCTCTGCTTCGACGCACCTGGCGTCTTGCCCAATTGAGCCCTGCGGTCTTCTTCGAGCAATTCGAGGTATTCGTCCACGCCGCGCGGGCAATGCGTAAGCTTACCGTCGATAAGAGCAAACTGATCGTCGGTTACGCGCTCCATCAAGTAACGGTCGTGGCTTACCACGATCAGCGTGCCCGGCCAGGTATCGAGCAGGTTTTCCACGGCAACAGTCATGTCGGTATCGAGATCATTGCTGGGCTCGTCCAAGATAAGCACATTCGGCGAATCAAGCAGGATCAGCATCAACTGCAAGCGACGCTTCTGACCACCAGAAAGCGTTTCGACCGGCATATTCAAATGAGCATTGGTAAATCCCAGCTGCTCAAGCAATTGAGCAGGGGAAACCTCCTTGCCGTCTATCATATAGCGAGCGTTATAGCGGGAAAGAACCTCGCGAACGCGATCGCTCTTCAGCTTTTCCAGCTCTTCAAGCTTCTGGGAAAGAAAGGCGAATTTCACGGTCTTGCCAATTTTCACGCGGCCTGTTTGCGGGCGAAGCTTTCCCTGAACGATATCGAGCAACGTCGACTTACCAGCGCCATTTGCACCCAAAAGGCCGTAGCGATCACCGGGGCCGATCATCCAAGTTACATCATCGAGCACTTTGTTCTGCCCGTAGGAGAACGAGGCATCGATCACATCAACGCACTTCTTCCCTAATCGAGAAATAGCGGCACGCTTAAGTTCTGTAGTGTTACGAAGCGGAGGCTCTTCCGCAATAAGGGCACGCGCCGTTTCAACATGAAAACGCGGCTTGCTGGATCGAGCCCGAGCACCGCGGGAAAGAAATGCCAACTCGCGGCGGATAAGGTTTTGTCGCTTCTGTTCCGCCACCTCGGCCTGACGCTGACGCTCCACGCGCTGAAGGATGTAGGCGGAATAGCCGCCTTCGAATGGCTCGGCGATGCCATCGTGCACTTCCCACATGCGAAGGCATACTTCGTCGAGGAACCAGCGGTCGTGGGTTACCACCACCAAGGCACCAGCGCCACGCGAAAAACGTTTTTTGAGGTGCTTTGCCAGCCAGTTGATGGCAACCACGTCAAGGTGGTTGGTGGGCTCGTCAAGCAGCAACACGTCAGCATCGGCGATCAGCACACGAGCAAGGTCAACGCGACGACGCTGACCACCGGAAAGCGTGCCAACCTCTTCATCCCAGTCCAAATCGCCGATCATGCCATCGATGATATCGCGAATGCGCGCATCGGATGCCCATTCGTATTCGGGCACATCGCCCACTACGTTCCATCCGACGGATTTCGTATCGTCGAGTTCATCTACCTGACGAAGAGAAGCAAAGCGAACACCACCTGTTCTTAGCACGCGGCCGTCATCAGGTTCAACCGTTCCGTCGAATAAACCCAAAAGCGACGATTTGCCATCGCCGTTACGGCCAACAACACCCACACAATCGCCATCGTCAACGCCGAGGGAAAGCGATTCGAAGATCACCTTCGTGGGATATTCCAAATGCACATTTTCACAGCCAAACAGAAAGGCCATTGCCCGTTGCTCCTTTGTTCGCGCCTCCCCCTATCGGAAAGCCATCTTATGAGTATATCTGCATTTCCGCTTCGCCCGCTGCACCCAAGCCAGCATTGGGACATATCTCCAAGAGCACAGCATGATTCAGCTTGCGATGCGTTCGGGACGCCGCTGGCGCCGCGCTTCGCCGCAATAACCGTACATCCCCCGCAACGTAAATCGTTTTCAGCACATGCTTTTGCTATAGTCCCAATTATGGTTTTCAAGAAAGAAAAGACAGGCATTGTTCTCATAAATACGGGTTCTCCCGACTCCCCCGAGCCGCAGGACATTCGCCCGTACCTGATCGAATTTCTTTCCGACCGAAACATAATCAAGGTTCCGCCAGCCATCTGGCAACCCATCTTGCATCTCTTCATTGCCCGAACCAGGCCGAAGAAAACAGCGCCGCGCTACCAACAGATATGGACGGCCAACGGTGCCCCGCTTACGGTTGAATCGTGCGCTCAACGCGATGCGCTGAACGAACGCCTTGCCGAGGCAGGCATCGATGCCCTGTGCGAGGTTGGCATGCGCTATGGCAATCCTTCGATAACCCATGCGTTGCAAAAGCTCGAAGCTGCTGGATGCAACAAAATCGTTGCACTGCCTCTGTTCCCTCAAACCGCCTTCAGCACCGTTAAAACTTGCAAGGAAGCCATACAGGATCAGGTCGGCAAGCATCCCAACCTATCGCTTGGGGCGATTGTCGAAGGCTACAGCGATAACCCCTTATACGCACAGGCAATCGCTGCTTCCATAGGCGATGCATGGGAATACCGCCCGGGCAGCAAGCTCCTTCTTTCGTTCCATTCTATCCCCCTTGCGGACATCGAAGCGGGTGATACCTATGTGGAACAGATCAAAACCAGCACACATCAGGCAATGGAATTGCTTGGAATACCTCGATCCGACTGGGCTATTGCCTACCATTCACGTTTCGAGGATTCGCGTGCGTGGGTTTCGCCCCACCCCAGGACTCAACTTGCCCAATGGGCTGCTGAGGGAGTTTCGCGGATAGCCCTTGTAACGCCCGGCTTCGCTTCCGACTGCCTGGAATCGCTCTACGACATCAAGTCGGTAGCGCACGATTACTTCTGTGGCCTATGCGATCAAAACGGCGTTACCTCAGATGTCACCTATATACCCTGCCTAAACCACCGCGAAGATCACATCGACCTTCTGTTCGATGTGGTGAAAAGAGCAGCAAATTCGATTTAACGCCAGGTGAGATCATTGGAAAGCTCGGCCCGAAGAGCAAAACGCATCCGCAAGTCGAACCCTCACTTATAAACAAAGAGGCTGGACACGCTTTTGCACATCCAGCCTCTTTAAAGCAACCGCTGCCCCCCCATTTCGGGGCTTTGCGGTATCGGGGAAAAGACCCGCTACCAGGACAAGCCTTCTTCCCCCTCTGATTTATTTGATTACCAATACGGGCATCGGTGCTTCACGCAGAACAGCGTAGGAAACCGAACCAAGAACGCCGCGAATTGCGCCAAGGCCACGAGAGCCCATCACGATAAGGTCGGCATTAACCTTTTCGGCATAGCCAAGAATATCAGCTGCCGGCGTGTAGCCAGGAATTACCTCGATGGTTGCCTTATCGCCTAAGGAATCGAGCGCATCGCCAATGCCTTCCTTAACCTTTTCGGTTTCCTCATCAATGGTCTTGTTGTAAAGAGCCATGATGTCTTCAACGGAAAGCAGGTACTGCTGAGGGTCAAACGAAGCGCTGTTGAAGTTTGCGGGAAGCTGGGCATTGGGATGCGTGGTTACAAATACCACATGAAGCTTTGCAGCTTCTTCGCCGCCAACAATTTCAGCAGCCTTCTTCACAGCAGCAAGAGCCTGGTCGGATCCATCATATGCAACGACAACGTTTTCGAAAACCATCGTTACCCCTCCTTGAAGTGTTGCAGCAAGCCCCTCGCACACCTACGGTGCATGCCTGCTTCTGATGGTTCAAGGATAACACGTTCACATGATCTCGAACAGTATTCAATAGAACTAAATAGCCAGTTCAAAGCAAATGAATTGCAATTGTTAATAATCATTTACGATGCCTCAAGCTATGCGTTTGGCCCTCTTGCATATCTCAACGATACAACCCGACACCCGCCGTGTACAAAAAAGCCTCCCGTTTCTTATGACAAGAAACGGGAGGCGGTTCGTGCACTCTTATTGCGCGCTTTCGGAAATACCCCATGCAATCGGAACAACGGCCGAAAGCGCCAGGCAAAGGCTTTTACTTCAAAAAACAGCCCTTTGACTCCAGGGGCTCGATATTGAGCTCCATGTTTGGATCTACAGTAATAGAAAGCAGATAGGTTTTGATGGCTTCATCAACTTCGTATTCAATGTCGATATCGCCCTCGAACACGCACCAATAAAACAGCAAACCCGTTGACGCAGCAGCAATGCGAAGCATAGCTTCGTCAAGATCAACATCGCTGCGCACAATGCCCAGCTCGATAGCTTCTTCGAGATAGCTGCGGACCGAAACGATGATGAAATCGTCTTCAACATCACGGTGCATAAAATCAAAAAATGGATTGTGATTAGAGGCGTACAGGCCAGAAACGAATTCAAGACCCATATCCTTGCAGTACTCGATATAGGCACGGTACAGAAGAAGGACACGCTCAACAGGACCATGCTCATCGCTGCTTTCGAGGGCCTTTTCGCGATAAGGTGCAAAAGCATACTTCAAATAGTAGGAAATAAGGTCTTCTTTGCCGCTGAACAGGTTGTAGAAACTGCCTGTTGAAAGCCCGGCCTCATCGCATATATTGCGAACGGTAAGCTGCTTCATGCCATCGCGGTTCACGAGCTTGATAGCAGCCTTCAAAAGCTTTTCGCGCGTCACCTGAGCCCTTGTTTCATGAACAGACACATACTGGTTCCGCCTTATCATGAGCAATCCCCTTCCAGTTTTCCGCAATATTCCACACCATACACGATTACGCCACGTTACATAATTCGCTCCAACAAATGAACATGTTCTAACAAGGTTTTATCACGAAGGCAGAAGCCAACTGCCACAAGCACAATACCTTCCGCAAACGTGCTGCCGAGCAAAGCAAACGGGGGCACAAGGCCCCCGTTTTATCTTGCTATGCGCGGCTCACACGTGCGCCTTGCGGCGTGTCTTCAACCACAAAACCCAGATCGCCCAAACGATCGCGTACCGCATCGGCAAGGGCAAAGTTCTTTTCCTTGCGGGCTTCAGCACGACGCGCCAGCAGCGCTTCGATAGCCCCCTCGGCGTCGCATCCCGTAAATCCAGCAAGTTCGACAGCCAAAGCCACAACCTCGTTCGACGAATCGCACACCTTGTCTTCGGAAGCGTTGAGATCAACGCCGAGAACACCAAGCAGGTCGCACACCGCATCGGCTCCGGCAAGCACAGCAGCAGCATCCTCGCCGCTTACTGCAGCTTCAGCGAGGATCGTATTCGCTTCACGCACAAACGAGCAGATGGCGCCCAAAGCACCCGCCGTATTGAAGTCGTCATCCATTGCCTCGATAAACGAATCGCACATGTCGTCGACCGCTTTTTGATAGGCGGCGAGGTCGGCAGTGGTTTCGCCTTCAGCATTGGCGCACAGCCATGCGGTGTTCTTGACGAAATTGGTGAGACGGGCAAACATTGCCTCCGATTCGCCCAAACGCTCGTCGGAAAAATCGAGCGGGCTTCGATAGTGCGTTTGCAGCATCAACATGCGCAGCACTCGGGCATCGGCGGTTTCGAGTACATCGCGCAGCAACAGGAAGTTACCCAGCGATTTGGACATCTTTTCATGGTTGATCTGGAGCATGCCGCCATGCATCCAGTAGTTGGAGAACGTGCAACCGAAAGCGGCTTCCGACTGAGCGCGCTCGTTTTCATGGTGAGGGAACGCCAAGTCTGCTCCACCACCATGGATATCAAACGGGAGACCCAGGTACTTCTTCGACATAGCCGAGCACTCGATATGCCAGCCAGGACGACCCTTGCCCCAAGGGGAATCCCACGAAGGTTCGCCTGGCTTGGCCGCCTTCCACAGAGCAAAATCAAGAGGGTCGCGCTTGCGGTCTTCCAAGCCCTGGCCATCCGCACGCAGCTCGCGATGGCCCGACTCCATTTCGTCGACATTGCGACCGGAAAGCTGACCATAACCCTCGTACGAGCGAACCGCAAAGTACACGTCGCCCTCCACCTCGTAGGCATGGCCACCCTCGATAAGCTTTTCGACCAACGCAATCATCTCGCCGATTTCCTCGGTGGCGCGAGGGCGTACGTCGGGATCCATTACGCCAGCAGCACGCATATCGTCGATGAATGCCTGAGCGTATTCTGCAGCAACCTCAGAAGCGCTACGACCCTCTTCGTTTGCCTTTTTGATGATCTTGTCGTCCACGTCGGTGATGTTCTGGACGAACTTCACCTCGTAGCCGCGCCAAATAAGATAACGGCGAATGGTGTCAAACGAAATAAACGTGCGAGCATTTCCGATATGAATGAAGTTGTACACGGTGGGGCCGCATACATACATATTCACCTTGCCGTCGGCAACGGGAACAAAGGGGCGCTTTTCACGCGCCTTGGTATCGTAAATCTTGATCATGCAATCTCCTCGAAACAGCATATGCGGCAACCGCCGCACGCGAATTCTACCAATGGGAAGGGGCCCGCTCTACGGGCTATTTACAGCGGCACACCAACGCCACAGCCTGAGCGGAAATGCCCTCTTCTCGGCCCTCGAAGCCAAGGTGTTCGGTGGTGGTCGCCTTCACTCCGAGGTTCTCTACCGCGATCCCGCAGGCAGCCGCCAAGTTTTCGCGCATCGTATCGCGATAAGGCGAAAGCTTTGGAGCCTGAGCGGCAATTACGCAATCGATGTCAACGATAGAAAAGCCCTGTTCGCGCACAAGATCCGCGACTGCAGCCAACAGCTTCAAGGAATCGGCTCCCTTGTAAGCGGGATCGGTATCGGGAAATAGCTTTCCGATATCGCCCCCTCGAATGGCGCCAAGCAGCGCATCAGCTACCGCATGGGCCAGCACATCAGCATCGGAATGGCCAAGAAGCCCCTGATGATGAGGAATTTCCACGCCACCTAAAATCAGCTTGCGATCAGGGGCGAAGGCGTGCACATCGTAACCGAGGCCCACTCGCATGGGCACTGCAGATGAAGCTTGGTTTTGCTCAGTCACTTAAAGTTGCTCCTCTCGGCGGTCTTCGATTGCCGCACGAATTGCTGCAGAGATGATCAGATAGTCTTCGGGGACGGTGAGCTTGATGTTGTCGCGCTTTCCCTCAACCATGAGCACGCGACCGCCCAAACGCTCAATAAGCGAAGAATCGTCCGTGCCCACAAACCCATCGGAGAGAGCCGAGGCATGGGCGCGGCGGTAAATGCCAGCGCGGAAAACCTGAGGGGTTTGGGCGTTCCAGAATACCGAGCGGTCGGGCGTGCCAACCACCACCCCGTTTTCAACGACCTTCAACGTGTCGATGGAGGGGTGCCCCACCAACGCGCCGTCGCAATCGATGTTGCCTTTCAGCGTACTGATGGTGTGCTCGATAAGCTCTTTGGTAATAAGGGGCCTAGCGCCGTCGTGGAGCATGACGAACTCGTATTCCTCGGGAACCAGCTCAAGGCCAGAAAAAGCAGATTCTTGACGAATCGACCCGGCAGGCGCCATAACGATAGGCGTCACAAAGGGGAACGGATCGATTGCCTTGGAAAGATATTCACTCATGCGTTCTTCGGGGCACACGATAACGATAAGGCCCACATCGCCCACAGCGTCGAACACTTCGGCAGAGCGGGTAAGAATGGGCTTGCCGGCAATTTCCACAAGCTGCTTGCCACCTTCGTGGCCGAAACGCTCGCCACTGCCGCCAGCCAAGATAATTGCAGCGGTTTTGGGGTTCTTATCAACGACACCCTCAAGGCGAGGTTCCGCCTTGAGGGCATCGAAATGGACGTCATCGAACATAGCCATAGCGTGCTCGAGCACGGAAGGGGCAAAAATCGGATCGATGGTCTTTTCAGTCATGGTAGCTCCTGTACACCTGGTGCGGATGCAGAGCCGCAGCGCTGGTGCACTTCAGGCTCAGTCGGCTGCCTGGCCTCCTGCAGAAGAGCCGCCACGCGAGGAAATACCTGCGTGACCAAGATCATAGCCGGCAAGAAGCAATTCAGCCTCGGCAGCTATGGTATCACGCTTGCGCGGTGCCGGGATAGAGCCAGTACCCGCGTTGAACACGAGCTTGCCGTCTTCCACATCGACATCGATAACCGAGCCGCTGCTCCAACGACCCTCAAGAAGCTGCTCGGAAAGCGGATCCTCGATAAGGCGCTGGATAGCACGACGCAGCGGACGAGCGCCAAAGGAAAGATCGGTGCCTTCCTTGGCAACAAAGCGGCTCGCTTCGGGCGTCAGGTTGATAGTCATGTTCTGCTCGATAAGACGCTCACGCAAATCGGCAATCATGAGATCGACGATCCTCACGATCTCTTCTTCGGTAAGGCTCTTGAAGACGATGATCTCATCGATACGGTTCAGGAACTCAGGACGGAAAAGCTTCTTGACTTCGCCCATCACGCGCTGCTTCATTTCCTTGTCGTCCATGCCGCCATTGGCGCTTGAAGTGAAGCCCAAAGGAGTGGTGGCTGTGATCTCACGTGCACCGACGTTGGAGGTCATGATGATAACCGTGTTGCGGAAATCAACGACGCGACCCTGCGAATCGGTAAGGCGCCCTTCCTCCAAGATCTGAAGCAAGATATTGAACACATCGGGGTGCGCCTTCTCGATTTCGTCGAAAAGCACAACCGAATAGGGACGCTGACGCACTGCCGTGGTGAGCTGACCGCCCTCGTCGTAGCCAACATAGCCCGGAGGGGAACCAACCAAACGAGATACCGAGTGCTTTTCCATGTACTCGGACATATCGAAGGAAATAAGAGCATCTTCGGAGTTGAAAAGGAATTCTGCCAAAGCCTTGGAGAGCTCGGTTTTGCCCACGCCCGAAGGACCGAGGAAAATAAACGATCCGCCAGGACGCTTCGGGTCTTTCAAACCAGAACGTGAACGTCGAATAGCCTTAGAGAGAGCCGTAACTGCTTCATCTTGGCCGATAACGCGCTCATGGAGCACCTGTTCCATGCGGAGCAGCTTTTCGGTTTCCGCCTCGGTGAGATTGGAAACGGGCACGCCGGTGGTCATGGAAACCACATCGGCAACGTCCTCTACCGCAACCTCGTTAATCGTGTTGCTGTTCTTTTCTTCCCATGCCTTGCGCGCTTCATCGCGCTTGGCAACAAGCTCTACTTCCTTTTCGTGCAGAACATCTGCGCGCTTGAAGTCCTGCTTGGCGATGGCATCATCCTTCTGAGTGCGGACGCTGCGCAGTTCATCGGCGATCTTCTGCACCTCTTCGGGCAGGACCATGTTGCGAATGCGCATGCGGGCGCCAGCCTCGTCCAAAACGTCAATGGCCTTATCGGGGAGGAAACGATCTTGGATGTAGCGGTCGGAAAGGCTTACCGCGGCGCGCAGTGCGTCATCGGTGAAATGCACGTGATGATGCGCCTCGTAGCGATCGCGCAAGCCTTCAAGAATACGCACGGCCTGCTCTTCGCTGGGTTCCTTCACCATTACCGTTTGGAAGCGACGCTCGAAAGCTGAATCCTTTTCCAGATGCTTGCGGTACTCGTCGAGCGTGGTAGCGCCAATGATCTGAATCTCGCCGCGCGAAAGGGGCGGCTTCAAAATGGCAGCCGCATCGATAGAGCCCTCGGCAGCGCCAGCGCCGATAAGGGTATGCAGCTCGTCGATGAATAGGATGATATCGCCCGCCTGCTCAACTTCCTTGATGCACTTCTTCAAGCGCTCTTCGAATTCGCCACGATACTTGGAGCCTGCAACCAAAGCAGATACGTCAAGCGTGACAATGCGCATATTGCGAATGATATCAGGCACCTGATCGGCAACGATAAGCTGAGCAAGGCCTTCGGCGATAGCGGTTTTGCCCACGCCGGGCTCACCGATAAGCAGCGGGTTGTTCTTCTGGCGACGCGAAAGGATCTGCATCACACGCTCGATTTCGCCGGCGCGTCCAATTACAGGGTCAAGCTTGCCGTCCTTCGCCTTTTTGGTAAGGTCGACACCGAATTCCTTCAGCATGCTGTCGGAAGCACTCGCATTGGGGTCGAAGTTAGTGGCGCCTGCGAACACCGCAGACTGACCCACCATGTCATTCAGGGAAGAGCGAATAGCATCGCCTTCCACTCCGAGGTTGCGCAATACGTCTATTGCTGTGCCTTCGCCCTCGCGGACGATGCCCAGCAGCAGATGCTCGGTAGAAATATAGCTCTTGCCCATCTGCATGGCTTCACGCAATGAGTTTTCCAGTACGCGCTTTACGCGCGGGGTAAAGCTCAAATGGCCCGAAACGTCGGTAGATGCATCGCCCTTAATCAATTGCTGCACGCATTTCAGGGCAGCTTCATAGGTAACGCCCAGATGGTCAAGCGCCTGGGCGGCTAAGCCTTCTTTTTCCTTCAGCAAAGCCAAAAGGACGTGCTCGGTACCCACATAGGGCTGATGCAGCGCACGAGCCTCTTCCTGGGCAAGCACCAGTACCTTCCTGGCCTTGTCGGTAAACTTGTCGAAGGACATGTAAGCCTCGATTCTCTCGGCAAGTAAGTTCAATTCGGAATAATGCTAGCACTCAAAAACAGCGAGTGCTAACCCGTTAACAATCTGTGACTAGAATACAGAAGCGGGTGAGAATTTGGGGGACAGTCCCGAAATTCTCACCCGCTATTTCACACAAGATCATCCCGGCTGGGATAAAAAACTGGGGTTCTTCTATTTGGCCTCAGGGCGCATGTGGGGGAACAGCAACACGTCGCGAATGCTCGGCTGGTTCGTGAGAAGCATCACAACGCGGTCGATGCCGATGCCGATGCCGCCCGCAGGAGGCATGCCGTACTCAAGAGCGCGGATGTAGTCGGTATCGTACTCCATGGCCTCATCATCGCCAGAAGCCTTTTCTTCCATCTGCTTCTGGAAGCGCTCTGCCTGATCAACCGGATCGTTCAGTTCACTGAAGGCGTTGGCGTACTCATGACCTGCGATAACAAGCTCGAAGCGGTCGGTCAAACGAGGATCGTTCTCGAAACGCTTGGCAAGCGGGCTTACCTCAACCGGGTAATCCACAACAAACGTGGGGTTCACGATAGTAGGCTCACCGATTTCGTCGTACAGTTCGGCAATAAGCTTGCCTGCCGTCCACTCAGGCTTAACCTCGATACCGCTCTTCTTGGCAAGCTCAGCCAGGTGGCTAACCGGCGTATCGAGCGTAACCTCTTCGCCGAGCGCCTTGGAAACGATTTCCGTCATAGGAATAGAAGGCCACTCGCCCGAAATGTCGATGATCTGACCCTGGTACTCAAGCTGCTCGGAGTCGTTCACTGCGGCATTGGCTGCCTTGATAACGCCCTGAGCCAGCTTTTTCATACCCTGCAGGTCGTTGAAAGCGCAGTAAGCCTCCATGGAGGTGAACTCGGGGTTGTGCGTTGGGTCCATGCCCTCGTTACGGAAGATACGGCCGATTTCGAACACGCGCTCAAAACCGCCAACCAGCAAACGCTTCAAATGGAGCTCGGTAGCAATGCGCAGATAGTTTTCCTGGTTCAACGCATTGAAGTGCGTAATGAACGGCTTCGCGGTTGCACCGCCCTGCACGGTTTGCAGGATAGGCGTTTCTACCTCGTAATAACCATCGGCTTCCATGTAGCGACGGAACGCCGAGAGGATCTTCGAGCGCTTCTGGAAAGTATCACGCACTTCATCGTTCACGATGAGGTCGACGTAGCGCTGACGATAACGAATTTCCTTATCGTTCAGGCCATGGAACTTCTCGGGCAACGGACGCAGCGCCTTGGAAAGCAGCTGGAACGAATCAACGGCAACGGAGAGCTGACCGCGACGCGTACGCATCATAAGGCCGTGCGCACCGATCCAGTCGCCCAAGTCGAGATCCTTCATTTCGGCAAAGGCGTCTTCGCCCAAAGCGTTAATACGGCAGAAGAGCTGAATGCGACCAGTGGCATCCTGAAGCTCAAAGAAGATGATCTTGCCCTGAACGCGCTTGGCCATAACGCGACCCGCAATGGAAACGGCATCTTCGGTGTTTTCGCCATCTGCCAGCTCGGCATACTTTTCATCCAAGTCGGCAATGTGATGGGAATACTCGAATGCAGCGTGACCATAAGGGTTCTTGCCCTCTGCCAACAGGGCCTCGCGCTTGGCGCGACGCACCTCAATCGGATCGTCTTCGATAACTTGCTCGTTGTTTTCTTCTGCCATGTGAATTCCTTAAAGCTTGCTTAGCGCTCGATTGCCTGAATGGTCATCTTGATAACGCGGCCGGTTGGGCCCTGAGCCTCTACGGCTTCGCCCTGCTTATGTCCCAAAAGGGCAGCGCCTACGGGAGATTCGTTGGAAATCTTGCCCTCGGCGGAGTTTGCCTCTGCGCCGCCGACGATGGTGAATACGCGCTCGCGACCACCCATATCTACCGTTACGCGGCTGCCGATGTTAACGCGACCGGACTCGGTGGGAGCTTCCACAATGGTTGCCTCGCCGAGGATACGAGTGATCTCTGCGATGCGGGCCTCATTTGCAGCCTGCTCGTTCTTTGCGTCGTCGTACTCGGAGTTCTCGGAAATATCGCCGAATTCACGAGCAACGCGGATACGGTCGCCGATCTCTGCGCGCTTTTCGGTTTCCAGGAAATGAAGCTCCTGCTCGAGCTTTTCCTTGCCTTCCTGAGTAAGAACGTAGTTGTTGTCCATGGTTTACACCCCTCGGCCATGCATGTGCTGGCCAGTCTTCCTTTCCTATACTCGCGAAAAGGGCGCGCCTCCGTAAGAAGCGTGCCCTTTACATACCAGTGATGAAGCGAAGCGGTTAGCTCTATGCTTCTTCTTTTTTAGCCTCTTCGGCAGCCTCTGCCTTCTTGCCAGGCGCAGGCTTGTCGATAACCTCAACCTCGATTTCTTCCTTGGCGTCTGCTGCCTTGGGAGCAGGCTCTTCAGCCTCTTCAACCTTCTTGCCGCCGCCCAGGCCTTCACGCAGATTCTTCACTGCCTTGCCGATTGCGGTACCAAGCTTGGGAAGGTTCTTGGGTCCGAAGAGAACGAGGATTACAACGAGGATGATGACGATCTCAAGGGGACCGAAAGGTCCAATCTTCATGAAGCACCTCCATGGTGGTAAGTTGACGCCCATTGCGAGCCCCAACTTTTTACTGCGAGTACGTACAAAAGCACTCTAACAAAAAAGAACGGTTCCCTTTTCAGGATTCCCCTCAGTGGTTGTAATGGTCGGGATGACAGGATTCGAACCTGCGACATCCTGCTCCCAAAGCAGGCGCGCTACCAAACTGCGCCACATCCCGAACGCAACGGTTAGTAAGTATACCAGAACTAATCGCTTGGGTGTAGTTTCTTTTTTAATTTTCGCAAAGCATTTCCACGATGAGATATTGCGTTTTTTTGGCCCTGGCTAAGTTCCGCCATTGTCACATCGCCGTT
>UQVJ01000010.1 GCA_900544455.1 uncultured Eggerthella sp.
AGCGGCATGAGCGGCTCTGCGCAGAAGGAATGGCTGCAAGGCGTGTTCTCCGATGAGTTGTTCAACGAGTTGGTGCCCTGTGCACAAGCCGACAGCCAGGCGTTGCGCCTGTGCTTGAAGCCCCTGCAGCAGCGTAATGCGTCGAAGTGCCTGGCGCTAGGCGGTGCTATTCATGCTGCCAAGAACGGCGCTCTGCACAACGTGTTTGTGAAACTGAAATCCGGCAGGTGAGAAAATAGGGGGCAGGTCTCGCTTTTTCGCTTGTGGCATAGTGGCTGGCGCTGAACCTCGCGTATGCGCTTTATCGCAAACGCGGCTCGGCTCGCAAAGTTGGAATCTGGGCCCTGCCCCTATTTTTCTAGGATGTTGCATTTCGGCAACACGCTGGGTTTGTTTTGTTGCTAGGCGTACAATCGGACGCGGTAATCAAGCGAAAAGGGGGCTTGCGGTGGATCTTTCCATTGTCGTGCCATGCTACAACGAAGAAGGATCGCTGCCGCTGCTGTTCAGCGCGGTGGATGATGCTTTTGCCACCTCGGGAGTGTCGTACGAGCTGATTTTGGTGAACGACGGCAGCTCCGACGGTACGTCGCACCTGCTGCATGAGCTGACCACTCCTGCATCGGCCGAACGTATCGTCGTGGTTGATTTTTCCCGCAATTTCGGCAAGGAAAGCGCCCTGCTCGCAGGCCTTCAACATGCCGAAGGGGATGCGGTTGGCTTGATGGACGCAGACTTGCAACAGCCTCCTGCAACGTTGCTTGAAATGTACCGCATGCTGCAGGCCAACCCTAGTGCCGATTGCGTAGCCGCATTCCAAGAGCATCGAAACGAAGGCGCGGTGCTGAGCTTCTTCAAGCACGCGTTCTACAAAACGTTCGACGCAACCTCCAAGCTCAATGTCATGTCCGATGCCTCCGATTTTCGCGTGTTCCACCGCAGGGTGGCCGATGCGCTTCTTTCTATGCCGGAAAGCTTTCGCTTTTCGAAAGGCATGTTTGCCTGGGTAGGTTTCGAGACATTGCCGTTTCCCTACACGCCGGCAAATCGCGTTGAGGGCGAAACGAAGTGGTCGTTCCGGAAACTAATGCGCTACGGCATCGGCGGAGTGCTTTCGTTTACCACGTTTCCGCTGAAAATTGCCGCGGTGGCGGGTCTCGTTGCCACGCTTGTCGGGTTGGTTCTGCTGGTCGAAGTCATTGTCGAGCAATTTATCAACCCCGCCATGCCATCAGGCTATCCTACGCTTCTGTGCGTGCTCCTTTTGATGGGCGGGCTCATTTTGGTAACGCTGGGTGTGATCGGCGAATACATCGCACGCATCTACATCGAAACCAAGCGCCGCCCTGCCTATATCGCGAAATCGGTAGAAGTCCGAACTAGCACCAACCAGGCAGGAAAGTAAGGGTAGGTGCTCGATTCCCACTTTGCGAGCTGAGCCGCGTTTGCAATGAAGCGTGCGTACGAGGTTCGGCGTCAGCCGCTATGCCATAGGCGAAGAGGACCGCTCTCCTTGCTTCCCGTGCCCGAGGAACAGGGAGAGCGGTTCAATACGGCACCTCATCCGAGTGCAGGTCTGCGTAAAACCATATTTCGCATTTCAGAAAGGACGTATCTGTTATGACAAAACCTACGTATATCTTAATCCGTGAATCCAGCAACGAATCCGGCTACACAGCACATCCGTTCCCTACCGAAACGTCAGCATACGCAGCCATGGACTGCATGGTGGAATCTGATACTGCTGCCATTGAAACGACATACCACTTATCACCCCGTGTGGAACAGGTATCGAGCTATAAAACACAGCTCATCTTCGATGCAATCATCGCTGAGTCTGACATGACCGTAAAAATTACGTACAGCGTTTATGCAGTCGAAAAGTAAATCTACTTATCGAAAATATAAAAAATGGGGAACAATCTTTCATCTCGATTGTTCCCCATGCTATCTATTTGCACCACGGCTCGCTCGCAGTGGTATATTTTTTCTTTTTTATGCTGATTTTCTCTAATTCGTTTGGCCCTCTTGGTAGGGGTACTTTTCCAGCAGCTCCTGCACGGTGATGAAGCTGTAGCCTTGTTCCTTCATCTTGGGGAGCGCTTGGCGAAGGCCCTCAACGGTCTGGCTGCGGTCGCCGCCGCCATCGTGCATCAGGATGATGTTGCCGGGGCCGGCGCTCTGGATGCGCTGGGCAATAACGTCGGCGCCGGGCTTCTTCCAGTCGGTGGTATCAACGTTCCAGCCGATTTCCGCCGTAACAATGCCTTCAAGGTCGGTGGCAACCGAAGTGTCGAAGTTACCGCCCGGGCAACGGAAAATAGTGCTTGCTTCCTGGCCGGTGGCGTTCTTGATTGCCTCCAGGCCCTTCTGTACTTCTTGCTTGCGTTCGTCGGTCGACATCTTAATAAGGCTTACGCCCTGGCCGCTGCCCTCTGCGTGGTCCCATGTGTGAGTGCCAATTTCGCAGCCCATGCTTGCAGCGCGCTGCAGTTCCTTTTCATGCCCGCTGATGCATTGGCCAACGGTGAAGAAGGTGGCCTTGGCGTCGTTCTGCTCAAGGATGTCAAGGATCTCATCGGTTTGCTTATCCCATGGACCGTCGTCGAACGTGAGCGCAATAACCTTGTCGCCGTTGCTGTTCACGTTGTAGTACTGAACGATGTTGTCGATCGGTTCTTTGGTGGTAACCGTGGCGGTGATGCCCGATTCCTTGCCTGTGCGCGTTACCTGTTCGCCGTCCTGGGCATTGTTGCTGTACAGGTGAACTGCGCCAACGCCCTTCAGCTCCGTTTTGTGGGGGAGGGTTTGAGGGTCGCTGTCGGTGTAGGGTTCGGTGACGTCGGTGCCGTTGGAGATTTCGATCTTGTCGCCGCCATTCAAGTGCATGCCCATATCGTCGGTGTCGTTTCCGTTAACCTTCGCGGTGCAGCGGGTGCCTTCGCCTTGGCGGATGGTGCTGCCATCGACAGCTACGTAGTTGCCGGGCGTTACCGAAACCACGTTGTTGTCCAGAAGGCCGCCAACGCTGCGCTCGGCGCCCGAAATGGTTACCTGGTCGCCGTTTAGCGTGACCTCGACCGGCTTCGACCCCATCCAGCTGTTGAAGGCGAATATGCCAACGATGGCAAGCACCACAACAACGGCAACGGCGATAAGGCTGCCGCGCGTAAAGAAGTCGGCCTTCTGCTTGGGCGCATAGTTGTTGTTGCCCAGGTAGCGAGCTGCCTGGTATGTGGATGCGTTGGTGGGCGAAGCTTTTTGGGCGCCTTCCTTGGTGCGCTGGTATTTAGCGCGCGAATAGGCAGACGGATCGTTGCCGCGCATGTTCTGCACTACGGGTATCTGCTGCGAAGGCTGGTCTTGCTGCGGCTGCGCTGCCTGAGCGCGCATGCTCTGGCTGGGCTGCGAAGCGGCGGCACCGCGGCGAACGGGGCGCTGCTGACGCTGGGCCGCGCTGGGACGCTGGCCTTCAACGCGAGGCATGCGCTGGCTTGCCTGGGCGCTGGGACGCTGACTGCGCTGGCCGTTGGCGGCTCGGCGGGAAGGGCGTGCCTGATCGTTGCCGTTTTGCTGCATGCGAGGCATGCGCTGGCTCGCGGAAGGGTCGCCTGCGCCTATGTGCTGGTTAGCATCTTGCGGCATTGCAACGCGAGGCATGCGCTGGCTGCTCTGCATGTTGGGACGCTGGCCTTCAACGCGGGGCATGCGTTGACTTGCGCTTGCGGAAGGGCGCTGTCCCTCGACGCGCGGTAAACGTTGGCTTGCGTTTGCGGAAGCGTGCTGATCCCAGGCCGACACGTTGGACATGTTGCCATTGGCCGTGTACCCCTGGTTTGTTTGGGCAGGCTGGTTCGCGGCAACGCGCGAATGGGCAATATGATCGTTGCCGGCACCTGCATACGCAGGGAATGCGGACGATGCGCCGCGTTCCTGACCTGCTGGTTTGTTCTGCACGCGTTCGTGCATGAACGAAGCCGTGGGGTCGTGCTGGCTGTATAACTCGCGTTCGCGCTCAAGCTCGTCACGTGCACTGGGCACGGAAGTGCGGGGCGTGGTGGAGCGGCGGGTTGGTTGGCGACGCGCTGGTCGGCGCGGTGCTTCGTTTGAATTGGTCATATGTATTCTGAAACTCCCTAAAATCCAATCTCCTTATTGTACTCGGCTTGGTTGCGGGTGAGGGCTTTATACACAATTGTTAGATGCCGGTTATGTAAGTTCTTCATTGGTGTGTTGGCGGGCGCCTGGCGATGGCAAGATTGTGCCCTGATGCGTTCCCGGGCGCTTTGCCGTGGCAAGATTTCGCCGCGGTGCGTTCCCGGGCGGCAATCCGTGGCAATTTCTTCACTCCATGTATCCCAAAAGGGGCCTAGGACGAGAAAATCGCCAGTTCGTGGCAAGATTCGCGCGCCATGCATCCGAAATGAGCTGGCTTTGGCAAGATATGCGCGCCATGCATCCGAAAAGCCCCGCAAACCGCCGTTGGAGGATACATCGCGCGAATATCTTGTCAGGAAGGGGCCCTTTTCGCTGCACGGGCCCCTCGAATCATGCATAGCGCGTAGATCTTGCCATCCGCCGCCGAACAGCGCGAGCGATCGCAACCACGGCGCCGCCCTTATGGGCGGCGGAACGGGGCGCGGGCGGCTTCTTGTCGGGCGGGGTGACGCTGCCAAAGGAGTGCGTGGTGTTGTGGGGTGTCGAGCGCTGGCGGCAAAGCTGGCATCAGTGAAGCTCTGCTTGCAAGTCTCTGACGCCGATAATCTTGCCGAATCTTGAGAGCCAGCATTCGCGGGAAGGGTTCAGGGTGGGGCGGCGGCAAGGAGGCGCTGGTCAAGCGGCCCCGCCGAGCGAGGCCCGCGTGCTAGCAACCTCCAGCAGCGCGTTCAAAGAAAAAGTTAGCCAGTTGGTACTTTTTATGTTGACAATACCCCATGGGGGTATATAGTTGCAGCGTAAAACAAAGAAGTGGGAAGCAAGATTCCTCCCAGTCTTATCAGCGAAAAGGGTAACTATGAGCGAAAAAATGCCCAAAGCATGTTGCTCGGAAAAAGCGGAAGCTCCAAAGCGTATGTGCGAATGCCGCCATAAAGCGACGGAGCGTAGTGCCGAATTCCAAAGCGAATTGCAAAAGCGTCTAAATCGCGCCATCGGCCAGCTTAATGGCGTGAAAAGCATGATCGAGGACAACCGTTACTGCGGCGATGTGCTCATTCAGCTTTCTGCCGCGGAAAGTGCCGTGCATACCGTGTCCGAAATGCTGTTGCGTGACCACCTGGAAACGTGCGTAACCGAACGTGTACGTGAGGGCGATACCGAGGTAATCGACGAAGCCATGCAGCTCATCAAGCGCTTCGCTCGCTAAGAGCGGGTTCGTTCGCCCGGCGCCCGATCGGATGCCGACTGCCCTTCGTCCGATCGCTCAAACAATGTCGGCCTGCTAGCCCAGTTGGCTTTCGTGCGGATTCCGACCGCTGCCGACTGCTGCCGAGACTGCCGCTGCGACTGTCCCGTTCGTGCAGATATCGACTGCCGCCGAGACTACCGCCGTAGTTGCCGTCCGCGAGGATCCCGATTGCCGCCGGTTCGGCTGGCGGTTCGTTTGGCTGGCGGTTCACCCCCCCCCCAATCGCAGAACTCCAAAAGGAGATAACCATGAAGATATCTTTCAACGTCCAAGGAATGACATGCGCTGCCTGCTCGGCGCGCGTCGAAAAAGCCACCAGCGCGGTTCCCGGCGTGGCGAGCGTTGCCGTGAATCTGCTGAAGAATTCAATGGAAGTGCAGCTTGCCGCCGATGCCGATGCCGCCGAAACCGCGGCAGCCATTGAATCTGCCGTGAAGAAGGCGGGCTACGGCGCCAGCCCAAAAGGCCAGGCGGGCGCATCCTCTGGGCCAGGCGCGGCTGCTGCTACGAGCTCAGGCGTCGCTGCGGGCTCGGGCGTCGCCGCGGAAAACCCGAACGCCACCGCCGAAGCCGAGCAGAAGAGCATGCTGCACCGCCTGATTGCCTCGCTCGTGTTCACGGTGCCGCTGTTCTACATTTCTATGGGCGACATGTCCGGCTGGCCACTGCCTAGTGTGCTCACTGGCATGGAAAACATGATGGTGCACGGACTTGCTCTGTTTGTGCTGCTGGTGCCTGTTATTTTCATCAATTTCAAGTTCTTCCGCGTGGGCTTTCGCGCCTTGGTGAATCGTGCCCCCAACATGGATTCGCTCATTGCACTAGGCTCGGGCGCTGCCACGGTCTACGGTATATATGCGCTGTTCAACATAGCGTTTTTCATGGGTCATTCCGACATGGCGGCCGCTCATCATTTTGCCATGAACCTCTATTTCGAATCGGCGGCCATGATCCTGACGCTCATTACGCTGGGCAAGTATCTGGAAGCGCGCGCGAAGGGCAAAACTACCAGCTCGCTTTCGAAGCTTATGGACCTTTCGCCCAAAATGGCCATGCGCGTGGAAGACGGCGCCGAGGTGCAGGTTCCCGCAGCGAGCGTGCGTGCCGGGGACGTGCTCGTGGTGCGTACAGGCGAATCGGTGCCCGTCGATGGCGTGGTGCTGGAAGGCGAAGGGTCGGTCGACGAATCCGTCATAACCGGCGAGCCCCTGCCGAAGAGCGTGCACGCTGGTAGCGCGGTGACGGGCGCAACCGTGAACACGGCGGGCTGGTTCACGATGCGTGCCGAGCGCGTGGGCGAAGAAACCGTGCTTGCGGGCATTATTCGTCTGGTGGACGAAGCCACCAGCTCCAAGGCGCCCATCGAAAAGATGGCCGATAAAATCAGCGGCGTGTTTGTGCCGGTGGTTATCGCTATCGCGGTTGTGGTGTTCGCGGTGTGGCTCGCCCTAGGGGCGGAGCTTTCCGCGGCGCTTGCCTACGCGATTTCCGTGCTGGTGATTTCGTGCCCTTGCGCGCTGGGGCTGGCAACGCCTACCGCCATCATGGTGGGCACGGGACGCGGTGCCGCGAACGGGATTCTGGTGAAATCTGCCGAGGCGTTGGAAACGGCGCGCGGCGTGAAGACTGTGGTGCTGGATAAAACGGGCACCATCACCAAGGGCGCTCCGCAGGTAACCGATGTGCTGCCGGCGGAGGGCGTGCGGGCTGAAGAGCTGCTGCAGCTTTCCTATGCGCTGGAAAAGCCTTCCGAGCATCCGTTGGCTCGCGCGATGGTGCTGTATGCGGCGGGCAGTATTGGCGCCGCTGCGGTCAAGGAATCTACCGATCTGGTTTCTGGTTTCAAGCAGGTTCCTGGCCAGGGCATTTCTGCCTGTGTCTCGGGCGCGGTGTGCTATGCGGGCAATGCGCGCATGATGGCCGAGTGCGGCATTGCAGTGGATGTTTCGCAAGCCGAAGGGCTTACCGATGAAGGCAAGACCGTTACCTATTTCGCTCGTGAAGGGAAGCTGGTGGGCGTTATTGCGGTGGCGGATGTGCCGAAGGCAACCAGCGCTGCTGCCATTGCGCAGTTGCGGGCAATGGGCATTCGCACGGTAATGCTGACAGGCGATGCCGAGCGAACTGCTCTTGCTGTGCAGCGTCAGGTTGGGACCGATGAGGTTATTGCCGGCGTGCTGCCCGCCGAAAAGGAGCGCATTGTTCGCCAGCTTTCTGCGAAGACGCCGGTTGCCATGGTGGGCGACGGCATCAACGATGCTCCGGCATTGGCTCGTGCGGATGTGGGCATCGCCATTGGCGCCGGCACCGACATTGCGCTTTCAAGTGCCGACATCGTGCTGATGCATAGCGATTTAGCCGATGTGCCCGCTGCCCTGGATCTTTCGCATGCCACTATGCGCAACATCAAGCAGAACCTGTTCTGGGCGCTGTTCTACAACGCCATCTGCATTCCTGTGGCGGCAGGTGCGTTTGCTTGGGCGGGCTTCAGCCTGAACCCGATGATTGCAGCAGCTGCTATGAGCGTGAGCTCGGTATGCGTGGTGACCAATGCTTTGCGTTTGCGCGGGTGGAAGCCGCAGCGCGTATCTGCGACGCCGGCGAGCGTGGCGAGCAGGGCAACGAGCAGCCCAGCCTCGGTCGGTTCAGTCTCGGTCAGTCCAGCCTCTGCCAGCCCAGCCTTGGCCAACCCGGCCTTGGCCGGTCCAGCTTCGACCAGCCTAGCCTCGACCAGTCCAGCCTCAGCCAACCCAGCCTCGACCGGTTCAGCTTCGACCAACCCGGCTCTGGCCAGCCCAGCTCCGGTCAGTTCGGCCTCTGCTAGCCCAACCTCGGCCAACGAAGTCACTGGTGGCGTTTCCCTAAGCAGTGGCGTGCCGACCGGCCCGAACGCATCCGCTGTTAATTCGCGCCCTTCCACTCCGCCATTTCCGGAAAGGCGCTTGCGCGTGGAGGGCATGAAGTGCCACAAATGCGCAGGTCGCGTGCGCGGAGCATTGGAAGCGGTGCCCGGCGTGGAAAATGCGGCGGTCGATCTCGAAGGCAAACAGGCTACGGTGCGCCTTAACGATTCCGTGCCCGATGAAATGCTCGTCGGAGCCGTGATCGAAAAGGGCTTCGAAGCAGAAATGTTGCCATGACAAGGCGGCTAAATGCTCCGCGTGAAGAAAGGCTCAGGGGCGTTGGCGACAATTGCTGCCATGGCAGGGTGGCTAAATGCTCCGTGCGAAGAGGGGGTTGGGTATCAAGTAGTGGCAAGGAATGGCTATCGGGTGGCAAGAAATGGCTATCGTGCATTCTCGAAGGGCGCTCGGACGCCAAAAAGGCCTCTTCATGGCAAGATATCGCTGAAATGCATGCTCGAATGGCCTGCTTTTGGCAAGATAGGCGCCTTATGTCTGTTTTAAGCCGTGAAAAGCGGTGAAAAATGATGCCGGGGAATACATCCCGCGAATATCTTGCCTGGGAGGCGCCTTTTTGGCGTCCGAGCGCCCTCTGAGAATACATTTGAGCGATATCTTGCCATGATCTCTGGTTGTCCGTGCGTGCGCGCGTGCGAATGTGCTTGGCTTGAGCGGTGATGCCTTTTCTGACGTCCGTTCGTGCGTGCGAAAATGTCCGTTTCGCTCCATGCTTCATCTGGTGTCTTGCTTGGGGTTCCCGTCAAGAGCCCTCGTTCGGCGTCCTGTTTGGAACCCTTTCAAGTACGAAAGCGCCCTGCATCGAACATAGCGTTTCTTTGCCATAAAAAGCGTCCCATTCCTATTTTCAGGAAATGGGACGCTGTTCGCAACGAAATGGGGCTCTTATTGCTACAGACGTCTTGCTCTCTAGGCTGCTTTGTCGGCTCGAACATGCCGGGATTCTGACATGCAGGTTCCGGGCGTGCCCTTGGCTGCTTGTCGGGCAATGTCGGTGACGCGCGTTGGCTTCGGGCGTGTCGGAGCTCCGCGCGGCAATCGGCAAGGCGCAACTATCGCGCAACCGGTCCTGGGCATGCCGGCACAGTCACGCGACACCACCACCGCGCAGCCGGTCCCAGGCGCGTCGGATCGGGTTCGGGCCCGTTCCTTTCGTCAGAGCGAGAGCATCGGCGCGTGAAGGCTATTCGCTCTTTTCCGCCTTGGCCTTGCGGGCCTTTTCCATGATTTGCGTTGGCGAATCGAAGTCGTCGGTGCTGGCGCTACCAGGCGCTACCCATTCGTCGAGATGCTTAACCACCATGCCGATGTTTTCCACGTAGGCATAGATCTCGAACTCGCGCTTGCAGCGGAAGGTGCACTGCACGCAGGGGTTCTTGTCGCAGTAGGCAAACGCGTCTTCGTCCGCCAGGGCGAACACCACGGGCGGCCACTTCTTGGGCGTGACATACTTGTACTGCATGCCAGTGAACGTTTTGAGGCCGAACCAGCGGGGCTTGCACGTGGAGTCGATAGAACGCCAGTTCACGTTAATGCAGTTGTTGTTCATGCCGCCAAGAATCTGATAGGTCAGCTTGAAGCGGTCTTCGACGTCGGCGGCATCTACGAGTTCGATGCGCTCCATAGGTTTGCCACAGCAGTTCGGTTTGAAATCGACATGGCCGTACGGCGGCTCAAACAGAAGCGAACGCTCACCGTCGTTGGTGCACGTGATTTCGACGTCGCCGTCGATGCCGGCAAGAATGGCGCCGCATTCGCTGCAGCGGTAGTAGGGAAGGTGCGCTGAGCTGACGCGCGGCTTCCAGGTTGCATGGGTTCGAGTCGGGCTAAATTCTGCCATTGTTCCCCCTTCTTTCGGCAGTATGAGCCAGTAAATACGAAGTTGAAAGCCCCTTGCTGTCCTTGACAAGGGACGCTTCGAAAAACTACGATTTATCTATCTTATACGAGATTTCCAATATGGAAGGGGAAGTGCGCATGAGCGTATATCAGGAGGCATACAAATTGCCCGAATTCAAGTATGAGTATGAGCGCCTCAAGGTTGACGTCCGTGGCCCGATCCACGTTGTTTCCTTCGACGATGCTGCTAACTTGAATGCAATGTCTTACCAGCAGATGGCCGACTTCAACGACTATCTGAAGAAGGTCCGTATGGACCCCGAGTGCCGCGTAATCGTTCTCACCGGCGAGGGCAAGTCCTTCTGCGCAGGCTTCAACCTGAACGAGCTCAACTTCGAGCCCCCCGCAGACATGGGCCGCGCTCAGCGCGATCACTGCATCATGCAGACCATCTGCTCCGATCAGGCTGTTAACATGCGCAACGCTATGCAGCCCATCATCGGTGCTCTCAAGGGTCATGCAGTAGGCGGCGGCCTTTCCCTGGCTTGCGCTTGCGACCTGCGCGTTTGCGGCGAATCCTTCAAGATGCAGGCAGGTTACCTGAACATCGGCCTTACCGGTACCGACATGTCCGGCTCTTACTACCTCCCCCGCATCGTGGGCTATGCTCGCGCTGCTGAGGCTCTGATGACTGCTCGCCGCATCGGCGCAGAAGAGCTGAAGGAATGGGGCTTCGCCAACAAGGTTGTTGCTGACGAAGATGTTGTAGAAGAGGCCGTAAAGATGGCAGAGGCTATGGTTAAGAACTCTGCTCCTCTGGGTCTTCGCCTTACCAAGGAATCCCTGCAGGTTTCCCTCGACAACTCTTTCGAGTCTCAGATCAAGATGGAGAACCGCAACCAGGTTCTGGCTTCTCAGACTGAGGACAACCGTCGTGGCGTTCGCAAGATGAATCCGAAACTGCGCGACGAGGTTAAGGCTCATCCCGAGAACTTCGCCTTCTCCAACATGTAAGTTTTCTTCCGAAGGTGTTGCTATAGGAACGGCGCCGAACGAAAGATTGCTATACAGAGCGGCACCCAATTGGGTGCCGCTTTTTTGTTGGGGGGGGCATGGCGGCGCCCACGGGAGCCACTGCGAAGCTGCTCACGATGCTATGCTGGGTCCGCGTTGTAGCGCAGATTGAGGTGCTGCAAAGGCTCGCCCTGACCAAATCACTGTGCCGAAGCTATTCCAAGAGTCCGGAAACAAAAAATCGGCTTAGATTGCAACTTTTTTGCGATTGGCAATTATTGCGAGCTTCCCAATTGCGGATTAAGGCGCAAAAATGCAGGTAATTTGCCGTGTGAAGGCTCCTTTTTCGCTTTGCGGGGACAGGGAAGAGTTCGCAATCGCAAAAAAGTTGCAGAGATGCCGAGATTTTTGTTTTCGCGATGGGCGGATTGTCCCAACAGGTAGATTTCACGACGGGTGGATTGCCCCAACGGATGGATATCGCAAGGGGGGGGGTCACCGCAACGGGGCAAATCACGCAGACGTGCGTATTCTCGGCGGCAGCGCGGGCAGCAACGTCTAGGGCCACTGATCGGACGAAGCGGCCCCCGGGCCTTGCCGGATCGGGTTGGGCGGCAGCCCGTGTGCAGAGGGGTTTGCTGCGGATTGGACGGAGCGGCGCCCTGGGCCTTGTTTCATCAGACGGAGCGGCGTCTCTGGGTCTTGAGCCAACGGGAGGAGGGGGCCGTGGGTCTGGCTCGTCTGAGGAGGGTGGAGCGCCGGTTCCGACGGCGGCAGCGAAGCTGGCCGCAAGGGGCTCTTTAATGCAGAATCTTGTACGGGACATTGGGTTTTGGGCTGGTCTCGGGGCTCATTGGGCTTTCAGGTTTGCTTTTCCGCAAAGTGCGAGGCGGGAGTTTCGCGTTGGCCTTGCGCAGCAAGAGTTTTGCGTTTGCCTTGTGAGGCGGGACTTTTGCATTGGCCCAGCGCGGCGGGAAGTGAAGAATTTCATGCTTTGGGCTGAACCTCCCACAAGGCAAACTGAATCGGTTCAGACATGATTGAAAAAGGCAATAACCCCTGTTAACTAGATTGTTTTTGACGAACAATACATATTCTCAAAGACTATTTGACAAAAGTGCTTTCCAACGCCTAAATAGACATACTTGGTCGTTTTTGGAGTAGAGAAGAGGACATTCTATGGCCCGGAGGTACGATAGCGAAGCGGTGCGTAATCGCGTGCTTTCGACGAGTGTTCGCCTGTTCTTGGAGCGGGGATATCGCGGCACCACCATGGCTGCCATTTTGAAAGAATCCGATGTGTCCTCGAGCTCGTTCCAAAATGTCTTCGGAAACAAAGACGGAGTGATGTACGAGCTGATGAAGCTCATGTTTTCGGGACAGTTTTCGGCAGCGGATTCAGCCGCCGCGTTGCTGGGACCTAATGCTAGCCCGGCTTTTGTGTATGCGTTCGAGACGTCCATCCAGCTCACCATTGCCGAATTAAGTGAAATCATTCGCGATCTGTATTTGCAGGCGTATATCAGCGAACGTTCCCTGGAGTACATTCGTCGCAATACCGCGAAGCATCTTCAGAAAAGCTTCCAACAGTACAACCCTTCATTCGACGAAGAGGATTTCTACCAGATGGACATCGGAACATCGGGTTTGATGCTTGGCTTTATGCTGCGTCCCTGCAGCGGCGATTTTCCTCTTGACGTGAAAATCGAGCGCTATCTGCAGATGAGCCTCTCTGCGCTGAATGTGCCGGCAGAAGAGCGTGCAGCCATCATTGAGGGCATAAAACAGCAAGATTTGCGCTCCATCGCAAAGGTTGCTGTGAAGCAGCTTTTCGATGTGATATCTGACACCTTTGATCTTGAGCTTCAAGCGCAAATATTCGGCGAGGAAGAGCGCGGCAAGGAAGAGTCCGCCGAATAACAGCCCGAAAGACGCAGGCTTATTGCCTTTCTGTGGGGCGGCAGAATCGCCACGCAGCGGTTTGCAGGTATCGGATACCAATTACTTGCCATCCTGTGGGGTGGCAAAACCGGATGGGCCATCCGTATCGCTTGATTGTGCAATTGTTGCCCTCCCGTGGTGCGATGGAACCAGATTGACCTCTGTGCCATTAATAGCGCAGTTACCCCCCCTGCAGCGTGACGGGATAGACGTTTGCTGGTTGCCCTAGAATAATGAAAAGGAATGCGCCATACGTTGAGTCAGTTTGTATAGCTGCTGGTACGATGGCGGCAAAAGTGATCTGCTGATCTTGGGGATAGGAGCTCGCATGGGTGTTTTCGCAGGTGATTCCAAAACAGCGAAGGCGGGTTTGCTGTGCGCGGCGTCTGTCGGTGCGGTAGCCGTGGCTGCGGTTGGAGCGTTAGCCGCTTCGCGCATCAAGACGCTTTGTTCGCTGAAGAAGTTGTCCAGTTTTGCCGGTGCGTACAATCTGTATGAGAGCACGGTTGCGTATCGTTACGACCTTGACGCCATTATCAAGTCAGGGGTTGAAGATGACCAGGCCTATATCGACGCGGTGTGCAAGCAGGTATTCCCTGGGATTCCCGTAAAGGTCGAGGCGCCGAAGTTCGCCTGCAGTGCGTTTTGCGCCGAAGCCCCAAGCAGCGTTTTGATGGGTCGCAACTACGATTTCAAAGACGATACCTCTGCGCTTTTGGTTCGCACGCATCCGAAGGACGGGTATGCGTCCATTTCTTTTTCGGCGCTGAACAATTTGGGCGCTAACATGCCCGAGGAAAGCCTGAAAAGTAAAGTTGCGGCGATGTTGGGGCCCTTCGCGAGTCTTGATGGCATCAACGAAAAGGGTGTATCCATTGCGGTGCTTACCCTTGATAGCCTACCTACCAGGCAAAACAGCGGCAAGCCGAAAATCAATACCTCACTGGCCATTCGTTTGGTGCTTGATAGGGCGGCAAGCACGCAGGAAGCGGTAGACTTGCTGGGCTCGTACGATATGGTTGCCATGGCTGGCCGCGACTACCATTTCTTCATCAACGATGCTTCTGGAGACAGCCGCGTTGTTGAGTACGACCCGCAAAATCTTGCGCGCCCTATGGTCGTTACGCATGTGCGCGAAATCACCAACTATTACGCGTGCTACGCCAATGAGGTTCTGCCGAATCAGAAGAACGGTGCTTTAGGACATGGCAAAGAACGCGCGCTCGCCATTGCCGAGGTGCTTGATGGTGCGCAGTCGCAAACGAAGGAAGTTGCCTGGAAGGCGCTGCGCGGTTCTTCGCAGGAGCCAAACCCAGAAGACATCACCAGCAATACGCAATGGTCCATCGTGTATGACAACATCAACTGCACTGCCGATTTTGTCTTGCGGCGAAACTGGGGCGAAGTGTTCAGCTTTGTCGTGTAGCTGCTAAGGTGGCGTGCATTGGCGGCGGACTCCGGCGAACGGGCATGCTTGGCTCGGTTGGTCAGTGCCCCAATTTGGCGAACCGGTTGTCCAGCTCTCTGCATCATACGAGGCTTGTTGATGTTGGTTTCCTCGCATCCTGATTCTGGCGCAAGACCAGCGCGCACCGTATCATAGAAAGCGAATGACGCGCCGCAACGGGAAGCGGCGAAAAGGAGGGTGCTATGCGAGTGGATTTGCAGGGTGGTTCGGTCGAGTTCAAGGCGAGGGAAAGCGTGCTTTCGAAGATCGAGGCTTCGCTTCAGCCAGGGTTTGAGCCGGTGCAGCCCAAATATGCGGCAACGGTAATGTTGGTGCGTGATTCGGCCCCGTTCCAGACGAAATATCGCATCGAAAGCGATCATTTTCCGCCCGATTTCCCAACCGGCCAGGAACTGGAAGTGTTTATGCTTCGTCGCGTAAAAACGATGGAGTTCGTTCCCGATGCCGTTGTTTTCCCTGGTGGCAGGGTTGATGACCGCGATTCGAACCCTAATCTGCCGTGGTGTGGGCCCGCTCCTGCCGAATGGGCTGAGCTCATGGGTTGCACCGAGGATGTGGCGCGACGCGTGGTTGTTGCTGCCGCGCGCGAAGTGTTCGAAGAGTGCGGCGTTTTGCTGGCAGGCCCCGACGAGCATTCGGTGGTGCAGGATTTGAGCGACCCTTCCTGGCAGGAAGATCGCACCGCTCTGGAAAACCACGAGATTGCCTTCGCCGACATGCTTATTCTGCGTGGGTTGGTCTTGCGCACCGATTTGCTGGGCCTTATCTCGAACTTCTGCACGCCTGAATTTGAAACGAAGCGATACGATACGTTCTTCTTTTCTGCCTTTATGCCAGAAGGCCAGGTGGCCGATGGCGAAACAAGCGAAGCGCAGATTGCCGACTGGGTAACTCCCGCGTACGCTATGCGTGCAGGTGACGCAGGCAATTGGCTGGTGCTGGCGCCAACCGTCTATAACCTCACCTGCATCGCTTCGGCTCAAAACGCGAAAGAATTTGTCGAGACGCGCCGCCGACTTACGCGCTTCATGTCGTATCCCATCAAGAAGGAAGACGGCACGTTTATGCTGCATTGCGATTTCCCAAGGCGCAAATAGGCAATGTGACAAGACGGGCGCTTCTTGCCGGCATGCGAGAGAAGGAGTTGAGCGGTGGGTTTCATTGAGGACGAAAAGCCCTGGTGCGGTGGGCGTGTAAGCACGCGCGTTCAGTGCGTGCGCGCGAACAACCCCAGCCCCATGACGTATGTGGGAACCAATTCGTGGATTGTGGCCGAGCCGGGTGCCAAGGAATGCGTGGTGATAGACCCCGCTCCTGCCGGCGAGCAGGTTCAGCGCATCCTGGCGACATGCAGTGAGGCAGGGCTGCGAATTGGGGCCATTGTTGCCACGCACGACCACCCCGATCATATCGAGGGAATTCCCGAACTTGTTGCGGCAACGGGCGCTCCGGTGTACGCGCCGCGCACGAGCCGTATCAACCAGCTGCTGCAGAAGCACGGCTTCGTGAAGTGCGGCGGCGCGAAGCGTGCGTGCTCGGAGGGTGCCGAGGACGTAGGTGCGGTCGAAGCTGGGGCTGCAGGCGAATTGGATTCGGGGGGCTTGCCTCATTCTTGCGAGGAAAAAGCTGGCTGGAGTGCTGATGTCCAAGCTCTTCCGAATGACGCATTCCGCCCCTTTGAAGGAGCGCCGGAGTTTGAGATTGTTGCCCTGCCTGGGCATTCGGAAGATTCGGTGGGCCTGCTTTATCCCGCAGAGCAATCTCTGTTTACGGGCGATGTGCTCTTTCGCCATGGGCCCACGGTGGTGTTCCACCCCGATGGGGTGCTGGCCAGCTATTTTGCAAGCCTTGATGTGCTTGAGCAGTTGGTGCGCGAAGGAAGGGTGCAACGCTTCTATCCTGGGCACGGGTACCCTATCGACAACCCGCTGCCAATTATTGAAGCCACGCGAAAGCATCGTGTTGATCGTTTGGATCAGGTGAAAGAAGCGCTGAACGCGGGCACGTCCGCCGATCCCGATGCCTTGTTCGACGTGGTGTATCAGGGCGTGAACCCTGCCCTCCGTATGCCTTCCATTCGAAGCATCCGCGCCCAGTTGGAGTATCTGGGAAAATAGGGACAGCTACCTTTTTCCCACTTAGCCATAGCGCATAATTCCCATTTAGACATAGCGCATAAAGAAAGGGCCTTGCTTGCGAATTCAATCACAAGCAAGGCCCTGTTTGTTTGGTTGGAAAAGGCTATCTTTCCCGACCCTCCCAATTCGCAGCGTTATTCTGCGATGTTACTCTGCGGCGGCCTTCTTCTTGCCGAAGATGGTCTTTGCGCCCTTAACAGCCAAGATGACAGCCAGTACGAAGAGCACGGCAGCGAGAACTGCCTGAACGCCAGCGGCGAACGGATCGCCGGTGCCAGCCATAAGTGCGGTGCACTTGGCCTGCAACGTCATGACCAGTGAAGTGAGCGTAACAACCAGCATGAATACCATGGGGATGTAGAACATCTTGTTGTTGCGGCCCGCGTTGCCCAGCCATGCGCATACTGCCAAAAGGGCGAGGGCGGCAAGCAGCTGGTTAGCAGCGCCGAACAGGGGCCAGATGATGGTGTAGCCGGTCATGCCGAGGCCGACGCCCAGAACTACAGTAACGAGGGTTGCAACGTAGGGGTTGGTCAGAACCTTACGAGCGCCCGTGGCTTCGTCCATGGACTTACCGGCAGGAACCCACAGCTCCTGGAACATGTAGCGACCAAGGCGGGTTGCCGTGTCGAGCGAAGTGAGGCAGAAGGCGGAAACAGCCAGGATCAGCAGGGTGTAGGCAATGCCTTCGATGTTTTCGAGGCCGGGGATGCAGGCCAGCATCTGGGAAAGGCCGCCTGCGAAAACGGCGGTCGGGGATGCGTAGCCGCCTGCGCAGTACTTCGTCCAAACGAAACCAACGGCGCAGAGGGAGATGATTGCCAGCAGGCATTCGATCAGCATGCCGCCGTAAGCGATGGGGCGAGCGTTCTTCTCGTTGTCCAACTGCTTAGAGGTGGTGCCGGAAGCAACCAGGCTGTGGAAGCCCGAGATTGCACCGCAAGCGATGGTGATGAACAGGGCAGGGAACAGGAAGCCGGATGCGGCAGCCTTGTTCACTACGGCCTTGCCGGTAGCGGGGTCGATAATGGCGTTGCCGTTTGCGTCAACCGCAGCATTCGTTGCGTAGAAGTCGGTGAATGCGGGGATTTGCAGGTTGGCTGCATCGCCGGTAAGGGATGCGCCCACGATGCCGATGAGCGAAAGGGCGATCATGCCGTAGAGCAAGAACGAGCTCAGGAAGTCGCGGGGCTGCAGCAAAATCCATACAGGAGCAACGGCAGCAACCATGATGTATACGCCCAACAGAATCATCCACGTGGTGTAGTCGAAGGAGATCAGGGGGAAGTTGTAGCCGACGGCAACCAGAACAACGATGATTGCGATGGCGATGATGATGTTGGCGGCGGTGGGGATTTCGCGGCCGCGGGTGGCCAGGCCGTATACGATTGCTACAAAGATGAACAGCACAGAAATCATCGCGGTGCGCTGATTTGCCAGGTTAGAAGCCTCGGTTGCGTTTGCCAAGTTTACGGCGAAGGTGTTGGCAACGATGGAAGCGAACGCGGCAACAACCAGGACCAAGGTCAGGTAAGCGAAGATGCAGAACAGCTTCTTCGCCGTGTCGTCGATGTTTTCGGCGATAACCGTTGCGATGGTCTGGCCCTTGTGGCGCAAAGACGCGAACAGAGCGCCGAAGTCATGCACAGCGCCGAAGAAGATGCCGCCAATCAATACCCACAGCAGAACGGGAACCCAGCCAAATACGGCAGCCTGAATGGGGCCGTTGATGGGGCCTGCGCCAGCAATCGAGGAAAAGTGGTGGCCAAGCAAGATGTAGGGCTTGGTGGGCACGTAGTCTACGCCGTCGTGCATTTCTTGCGCGGGGGTGGGGCGTTTGGGGTCAACACCCCACTGCTTTGCCAGCCATCCGCCGTACAGCACGTAGCCGATTACGAGGATGGCAAGGCCGCCCAGGAGGACGATCATTGCGTTCATCTCTGAACCTTTCTTGTTTCGGGACCTTACTTGATCAATGCCAAGTTGCCGGAAAGCACCTCTTTCAGCTGTTTTCCGGCGTTGTTGACAACCACGCTTTTGCCTGTGGGCAGGGAAAGGTCTACCACGGCTAGGCGGAGGTCGGTCCAACCGCGAAAACCGAAGCGGTATTCCTTGTGGAAGCGCGTTTTCTTCGCAAGTTTGCGCGCTGCTTCGGTTGTGTGGTTGGCGATGATCACGAGCGAAAGGGCAGAGGACATATGGTTCGGTCCGGCATCAACTTTGCGGAGGGCCTTTTCCTGCATGAAGGAAATCTCTTCGGCAAGCTGTGCTTCATCGAGCTCGTCAACGCATTCGAAGAACATGAAGTCGTGTGTGTTCACTTCCCAGAGCTTTGCGCGTTTTACCAGCACATATTTTTCGCCGTAGGTGTGGTATTCCGCGAAGGCGGGGAAGGTGCGACCTTCAAAAAGATAGTCTCTCCTGATGTCGTAAAAAGACTTATGAGCTGCAAGGATGCGTTCCAACAGATCTGTGCGCATGTCTTCCGCTGTCACAGCAAGTCTCCTTTCGCATCACGAGGGGCCATCAATTCTCCGAGAGAATCGATCTCCTCTGCTTTTTCACAAGTGGGTTGATTCTAAAGCTAAATATTTGTTACGTAACAAATAAAACCGATAACTGTACAGTAACGGGGAAATGTCGGAGTGAACGGGTTCATTCTCGTTTTCGGCATGGCGCTTGTTCTTGCGGTTGAAAGGCGGTTCGCAGCAGATCGTGCCGCTGTCGGTGGCCCAGCTCGCAGCCGGCAGTCCCCGCCCCGTGGCCGGGTGCCCACCCGCAGCCGGCAGCCGTGCCTGTGGTCAGGTACCCGTCCGCAGCCGGCAACTCCCCGCCCGTGGGCGGTGGCAGTCCCGTGGCCGGGTGCCCGGGCGCTCGCCGATGGCAAAATGCTCGCGAAATGCGTTCCCCAGCGTCCGACAGTGGCAATATATCGACGCCATGCGTTCCCCGGCGTCCGGTCGTGGCAAGATTATGCCGTGGTGCGTTACCGGGCGGCGATCCGTGGCAGCTTTTTCGCTTCATGCGTTCCCGAAGGGGCCTCGGACGGGAAAAACGCCAGTTCGCGGCAACATATCGCCGCCGTGCATCCAAAATGAGCCGGCTTCGGCAAGATATTCGCGCCGTGCATCCGAAAAGCCCCGCAAACGGGCGTTCGGGAATGCACCGCGCGAAGATCTTGCCATGAAGGGCCCCTTTCGCTGCGCGAGCCCCTCAGATCATGCACCGCGCGCGGATCTTGCCGTCGTTCGGCGCTCGCCGGGCCCTGGGCCTTATGCGTGGAAGGTTGGGGCCGGGTCGCGTAGCCGCACTCCGTATTGCTGCCGACGGTCCCGCGTGCCGGCACGGCATCTCGTTGCGTTCTGCGGCAGCAGCTTATCCCGCAGCAAACGCCTCGCCCTGCGGCACGCTGCGCCCCACAGTCACGATCCCCCGCTGCGATCGCCCCGTCCTGCAGCCGATGCCCCGCCCTCTTTCGGTCGGCAGCGGCTTCCCATGACCCAGCGCACAAAAAACGGCCAGCATTTTGCTGGCCGTTTTTGCGAGGTTATGAGCTAAGCGCAGATTATTCGGCGCGTTCCTTCAGGCGACGATCAAGCTCGTCGGCCAGCTGGTGGCGCTTAACCTTGCCGGATTCCGTCATAGGGATGGCGTCGATGAACTCGATGTGCTCGGGGCGCAGGCGTTTGGCTACGCCGATGGAATCAAGGTACTCCGCGATGGAATCGAGCGTGGGCTCAACATCACCGGTTTGAACGATGAAGGTGCAGATGCGTTCGCCCAGGCGATCGTCGGGCAAACCGATGGTGGCGTGGGCGCCAACGCCGGGGCAACCGTCCAAGTTGTTATCCACTTCGTTTGCGGAGATGTTGATGCCGCCGCGAATTAGGATTTCCTTCTTGCGGCCGTTGATCTTTACGCGGCCTTCTTCGTCCTGGATGCACAGGTCGCCCGAGAAGAACCAGCCGTCGTCGTTCAGGTCTTTTGCGGTTGCCTCGGGGTTCTTCAGATATCCGCTGAACATATGGGGTCCGCGAGAGATTTCTTCGCCCTGGGTGCCGTGGGGCACCTCGTTGCCGTGCTCGTCGACAACCTTGACCTCGATACCCTCAAAGGCAACGCCCGACCAGTTGCCGTTCCATTCCAGGCAATGCTCGGGGGGAACTGCCAGGTGGGGGCAGCTTTCGGTAGAGCCGTAGCATTCGCACAGTATTAAGCCGTGCTCATGAGCGCGCTGCACCATGGTGCCTGGCACGGGCGCGCCGCCGCAGATGTAGAGCTTCAGCGTTTCGAACTTCAGGTCGTTCTCCTCGGCGCAGTTAAGCAGGTCGAAGATGAACGGAGTAGCGCCCATCGACCAGGTTACGCCTTCGTTGTTCATGATTTCGATTGCTTCGCGAGCGCGGAATTCCTGCTGCAGAACAACGCGACCGCCCAGAAGTAGCGGCGTGATAAGGCCGTGGTTGAAACCGGTGGCGTGGTTCAGCGGTGCGGGCATGAACATGACGTCGTCCTGCGCAAGATGCAAGCCGCGGCTGAACGTAGTTTCGGAGAAAATAAGTGCATTATGGGAGATCAGAACCGCTTTCGGGCGGCCAGTGGTGCCAGAAGTGGAAAGGATCAGCACCACATCGTCTGATTTGCTGCCAGGGTTTTCGCGGTAGGGCTCATACGTTTCGCAGATCTGCTTCAACGTGATGGTGCCGTGCGATTCAACTGTTTTGTCGTGAACGCAAATGGCATCTTTGGAAAGCGTGGGAATGCGATCGACTGCGGAAAGAATCTGGTCTTCGAAGTTGGTTTTGTGATGGAAGGTGGGGCACATGAATGCCTTGCTTTCCACCAGGTTCATAGAGTAAATCAGGTCTTCGTCGTTAAACGTGACGGGAAGCGGATGGCTTACCGCGCCAACCTTCAAGCAGGCAACGTAAAGGATGCAGAATTCTGACCAAGGTGGCATTTGGTAAGAAACCACGTCGCCGTTTTTCACGCCTACATCACGGAGCCAAGCTGCAAGGCGCGATGCTTTGTCGTCGATTTCGGCGTAGGTGTAACGTACGCCTAGATTGTCGCTTACGTATTCGCGATCAGGGAAAGCGGCAACCTGGGTATTCCAGATGTCGTTTAAGGTACGCTCGGTCCAGTACCCCTTCTCGTAATACTCTTTCTTGTTCTTTTCGTTGACCTTCAAGTCCGTAATCATGATTCCTCGCTTCATGAGGCAGACCCACGGATTTGTGGCTGCCTGGTTCCTCGGAACGAACCTCCCCCTATAAGTGCGCGGGTAACTCAACGTAAATTCCTGTTTACGTGCGTAGGCGCGCTCAACCCAAAGTATACCGCTAATCTACAGGGGGTTGGGTGCTGTGCCGGGGTGTCTGAAATGGGGCTTTGAGGTCCGTTTTGTCGCATATTTCACTCGGCGGAACACGAAACGAAGCTTTTGTGGCATAAACCATTGGCACAGTGCGAATGGTGGCTCTGGGATTGCTGGTTTTAGGTACTTTTATTGGACAAAAGCTGATTTTTACCCATCATTATTTGGGGCCATTAATAACTAGTGACTACTTTTGAACGTGTTCTTGTCAAAATGCCGGCAATTATTTGGCTTTGCCCGATCTTTTTTCGTTCAAGCGCCGAACGACGGCAAGACCTGCGCGCGGTGCATGATTCGAGGGGCACGCGCAGCGAAAGGGGCCCCTTCATGGCAAGACCTTCGCGCGGTGCATCCCCGAACGCCCGTTTGCGGGGCTTTTCGGATGCACGGCGCGCATATCTTGCCAAAGCCAGCTCATTTTGGATACATGGCGGCGATATGTTGCCGCGAACTGGCGCTTTTCCCGTCCGAAGCCCCTTCGGGAACGCATGAAGCGAAAAAGCTGCCGCGGATCGCCGCCCGAAAACGCACCACGGCGAAATATTGCCATGGCCGGCAGCCCGAAAACGCATCGCGGCGATATCTCGCCACTGTCGGACGCCGGTGGAACGCATTTCGCGAGCGTTCTGCCATCGACGAGCGTCCGAAAAAGGCACCGCGGCGGAATGATGCCACGACCTGCCCCTCGAGAACGCATGGCGTCGATATGTTGCCACGGCAGGGTGCTCCGGGGATATGCGGCAGAGATATGCTGCCGCTGCCTGTCAGGGCGGCATTGGCGCATTGCCGCTCTGAAGGAGCCGGGGGTGCCCGAGGGAACCATCGACCCCTCCGCCGCGATTGGGGCATCTGCGTTGCACTCGTCCATGGTGCACACGTCGCAGTGTTTCCGGGAAGTGGGGGCACTACGCAGCCTGCGCGGTGCCGTGTGCGTCTTGGCGCCCTCATCGCAGGGGCATGGAGGCTGTCTCAGCGCCCTCATCGCAGGGGCGCGCGTCCCTTTTCGGCGGATTAATTGCGAGGAACGGCTTTGAGTCTGCGCTGTTTCGGTGGGCAACCATGCGCCCGTTTCGCGTTCTGCGGAGCAGTGCCGTATCATGTGCTGAAGCAAAATGCGCTTTGACCTTTATGTTGGGCGCGGCAAATGTTGTGAAAGGGATGTCATGGGCGTTCGCAAGGCAATGGGAAATATGGCAAGCTCGCTGAGCACGTGGGGTTTGCGCCACCTGGCGCATCGGCCCGCCGCTAATATGCCTGGCAAGATTGCCCTGAAAATCGATCCGCGCATTATCGCCGAGTCTATGGACAAGATCACCGAAGGCTCCATTGTCGTGGTGGGCACCAACGGGAAAACCACTATTACTAATATGATTGCCGATGCGCTGGAGCGCCAGGGTAAAAGCATTGCCTGCAATCGTACGGGAGCCAACCTTGCCTATGGCGTGGCCACTACGTTGCTGCAAACCAAGGGCACGGTGGAATGGGGTGTGTTCGAGTCGGACGAGCTGTGGCTGGCCCATACTCTGCCGCAGGTGCAGGCGGATTACGTTCTGTTGTTGAACCTCTTCCGCGACCAGCTTGATCGTTGCGGCGAAATCGACCGCGTGCAGGATGCCATCGCCACCGCCTTGGAGCAGTCGCCCAACACCACTCTGCTTTACAATGCCGACGATCCGTTGTGCGCCATCATCGCGCAACGCGTGCCCAACAAGTCTATTGCGTTCGGCGTGGGCGAAGACATGCATCAGCGCCAGAACGTCGTGGCGGACGCCCAAATGTGTCAGCGCTGCTCGGCTATGTTTACGTATGACTACCGTCAATACGGCCAGCTCGGTACGTATTCGTGCCCGAACTGCGGTTTCTGCCGCCCCGATTTGGATTTCGCTGCTAAGGGCGTGGTGTTCGGCGACGAAATCACGTTTTCGGTAGAAGAAACGGCAACGGGCGAAAGCGTTGATCTTCATGCGCAGCGCGCAGGGTCGTACATGGTGTACAACGTTATGGCTGCTTGGCTGGCCTCTCATTGCGCTGGCGTTGCCGATGCGGTGTTCCAGAAGGCGGTCGATTTGTTCGACCCCCAAAATGGACGCTTGCAGTCGTTTACCATCGAGGGGCGTCCTGTTCTTTTGAACCTGGCGAAGAACCCGACAGGCTTTAACCAGAACATGAAACTCATTACGCAGGCGCCGGGCAAGAAGGTTGCGGCGTTCTTCATCAACGACAACGAAGCCGACGGCCGCGATATTTCCTGGATTTGGGACTGTGACTTCGAAGAGCTGGCCAGCCAGGAAGACGTTATGGTGTTCGCTGGCGGCATCCGCAAGAACGATCTGCAGTTGCGCTTGAAGTATGCAGGCATCGATGCCAAGACGGTCGATAGCGTCAACGAAGTGGTGGATGTTGCGCTGAAGCTGCCCTCCGAATGGAATCTCTACGCTATTGCTAACTACACCTCGCTCCCCGCAGTGCGTTCTGCCTTGATGGCACGCGCCGATAAGGCGGTGCCCGCCAATCCAACATCGGGTGATTCCAAGCCGGAGCGCAGCAAGAAGTGGGCTTCGGGTGCCTATACGCATCAAGCCGAAGCTAGCGTGCTCGAGCAGCAGCCGCTTCGTATCGTGCATCTGTTCCCCGATCTGCTTAATTTGTATGGCGATGGCGGCAATGTACGCGTGCTTGCCCAGCGTTGCGCATGGCGCGGCATCCCTGTGCAGGTGGAAGCGGTTCACTATGGGGAATCGGTTGATCTTTCCACTGCCGACATCGTGTTCTTGGGTGGCGGCCCCGACCGTGAGCAGAAGCTGGCATCCGAGGTTCTGCTGGGCATGCGCGAAGATCTGCGCACATACGTAGAAAACGACGGAGTGCTCCTGGCTATTTGCGGCGGCTACCAGATTTTGGGCAGCAATTGGCTTATGGGCGACGAATCGGTGGAGGGTCTTTCCATCCTCGACCTGAAGACGGTCCGCGCAGGGGCCGGTTTCGATCGCCTTATTGAAAATATTGCGTTGGAATCTGAGCTTTCCCCGCAACCGGTAGTGGGGTACGAGAATCACGCCGGTCGCACGAAGATCGATGCTTCCTTGAAGCCGTTTGGCAAGGTGGTTTCCAATGTGGGCCACGGCAATGACGACGACTCGGGCTGCGACGGCGCCCTGTATCGCAACTGCATCGGCACCTATCTGCATGGACCGCTTTTGGGCAAGAACCCCGCCATTGCCGATCACCTTATTGCTGCGGCGATGGAGCGCCGCTTGGGCGGCAAGGTTGAGCTTGTTGTCCTTGACGACGAGGTTGAGTTTGCCGCAAACGCCTACATGGCGAACCGTCTTGACGTGCCTGGAGCATAAACGGCGTTGAGGGGCTTCACGGGTGTGCCAGCGGAATCGCCTTGACATGCCCGGTGTGTAAACGGGAGCCGCACAGTTGTTCCCTTTCCGTGCTGCATCCGCGTTGCAACGCTTCACGTTTTACGCACAATAAACTCAACAAATTGTAGAGGAATGTGCAAAAAATGCGTGAAAAACATTGCTTCCGTTCGCGCATACTGTGGTTTTCGCCGAATTAATTTGCATGACATTAACGTTTCTTTCATCATTTATTGCATGTTTGCTTCGAATAACAAGCCATCAAAACGATCGGCTCGTGCTGAAAGGAGGGCGGCGCACGCTTCCTCCTCGCGCACGCCGCATCGCTCAGCGGGAAGTGCTTCTGACCCGTATACTCGTACGTCTCGCGCGTCGCATGCTTCGCATCGCCCTAGTGGCTCGAGCACGAATCCGTATGGAGCCAGCAACTATGGCTCCTCTACGCACGTTTCCCCTGTTCACTCGCAGCAAAAGAGCAATTACCGCTCGGTTGGCGCTTATGGTGCGCCCACCAAGCGTGGCCCGTATGTTCCCCGTAACGCACATGATCGCGAAATTCTTCGCGCTAAGCGTGAGCGCACGAAGAAGCGCCGCAAGCGCATCGCCCTTGGCGTGGTTGCTGTTTGTTTGGCCTTGGTGCTTGGTGGCGTAGGTGCTGCTTGGGCTTATCTCAATAACCTTGACAAGGCGCTGAACAAAGACGTTGACGCTGACCTCTTGAACTCGCTTGCGGTTACCGATTCGCCATCCGACCCGTTCTATATGTTGCTTATCGGCATCGACAAATCGGAGCAGCGAGAATTCACTAACGAATATGGCGGTTCATACCGAACCGATTCAATGATCCTTGCTCGTATTGATCCAAGGGAAAAGGAAGTTACGCTCATTTCCATCCCGCGCGATACGCAGGTGACCATTGGCAATCACGGCACACAGAAAATCAATGCCGCCTATGCATTCGGCGGCCCTTCTGGTGCCATTGATGCGGTTTCCAAGCTGGCGGGCGTCCCCATCAATCACTATGCGGAAATCGACTTCGATGGTTTCAAGGCCGTAGTTGATGCCTTGGGCGGCATTACGGTGAATGTGCCGATGGAAATCAACGACGATATGGCGGGTGGCCACGTCGATGCGGGTGAGCAGACGCTCAACGGTGAACAGGCGCTCATTCTGTGCCGCAGCCGTCATAATTACGACAACGTGGGTGATGGCGATGGCGACTCCATTCGTGCCGCTAACCAGCGTATGGTTATTTCCACCATCATGAAGAAATTGATGGCTTCTGACGTTGCCACGCTTACCAATACGGTAAACACGCTCGCTCAGTACATCACTACCGACTATTCTGCGGCGGGTATTCTTGGTTTAGCGCAGGCCATGATGGGCATCGACGTCGACAACAACGTATATTCGGCTCAAGTTCCCACCACTTCTGTGTACGAAAACAATATTTGGTTCGAAAAAGTGAATACCGAAGAGTGGCAGAAGATGATGAGTCGCGTGAAGCAGGGGCTTTCGCCTACGGAAGAAACTGTTGTTGATTCCGCAACGGGCACTGTTATGTCTTCGGCGGGAACGGGCGGCAGTGGCTCTGGCGATAGCAGCTCCAAGAACTCGAGCTCTTCTTCTTCGCTTTCTGGTGTGAAGATTGCCGTAAAGAACGGCAGCGGTATCCAGGGTTGCGCGAACGAAGCGGCCTCGAAACTTACCCCGCAGGGCGCTGTTTGCGAAACGGGTAACGCCGACGATTACAACTACAAGAAGACGATCGTTGTATACAACGGCACCGATTCAAGCCAAGCGCAGAAGATCGCCGATTTGCTGGGTACGGGCACTGTCAAGAAGAACGATGGCACCTATTCATTCACGGGCGACTACTTGGTAGTAGTTGGTCAGGACTGGAGCTAACGGCTTTCAGCAGTTTGATTGCAAGTCCCTGGTTGTTCTGCGGGTTCGTGATTCAGGCGAGAGCTTTTCAGCCCCTGAGCGCAAGCTTGCGAAAGCCAGAAACCTGCAGCTTCCTGGCGATATGAAGCTTTTTGGAGCGCGCAATGCGAATTTATCTCGCATTGCGCGCTTTTCTTTTCTGGGAGGGCGGGGCCTTTCGAAATGTAGGCAAAAGCGTGCTCGATTTAAGCTTGGAGCTACAAGCGTGCTGCAGATAAAAATAGCGGATGGGTCTGTGATTCAGGTTATCGCTTTGCGTATTCCCCCGGTGGCCTCAACGCGCCCATCGCGGGTGATAAGCACGGCTTCGAGGTCGGGGTGTCCTTCCGCATAGTTTTTTGCCCAATAGCTTCCCATGATCAGAAGTGCCGTCGAGAAGCCGTCGCCATCAATAGACCTCTTTGATATGACCGTTGCGCTTGCAAGGTCGCTTTCCGAAGGGCTGCCGGTGCGCGGATCAACAATATGATGATGGATGATTCCACGCTCGTCCGTAAAACAGCGTTCGTATATGCTGCTGGTAACAATGGAGCAGTCATTCAGCTTGAGGATACAGGCGGGCTCTTCGTTGGGCAGCTTGCGGTTGCCGAGCGCACGAGCGTCGGTTCCGTGGGGGCTACGTGCTATTGCAGCAGCTCGCCCTTCTGCTTCCTTTCTTAGCAGGGCTTGTTTCGGGGACCGAATGCCAACGTGCCATTGCTGCTGTGGGATCTTGGCCAAAAAAGGACGCCCCATAATAACGATGTTGCCCCCAAGGTTCACAAGGGCATCGTGAACGCGACGATTTTTTAGCGCCTCAACAACGCGATCGGCGATATATCCTTTCGCGATGCCTCCCAGGGAAATCCTGCTTTCTGCGGTAGGGAGTTGAGCGTGATCTTCCATGATGCGGGGGTGTCCCGCTCTGGCAATTTTGAGAGCGAGCTGCGCTTCATTCGGGCTGGGAACTCGGCCTTTGCGGAAGTTCCAGAGTTCGGCGACAGGAGCCATGGATATATCAAACAAGCCAGCAGTCTCTTCGCGATAATGCCTGGACAGCTGTAGGATCTTTGCTGTTTCTGCATCGATGGCGATTGCGGTTCCTTGCGCGTGGTTCAGGTGCCAAACATCGCTTCCTTCCAGCGTATGACTCCAGAGTTTCTCGTAGTGGAAGCAGAGGCTCACCGCGTCATCGAGAGCCCTTTCCAGCAATTGCCCAGACGAGGACTGTGCCCCATCGGTTTCGATCGCTGCCTTTATGCAACAGTTCGTGTTGAAGGCGAAGAAGCTTCTGCTTCTTACCTCAAGCTCGGGATCGTTGTCCGCAGCTATATTGCCGAGGTTTGTTTTTGGCTGCGTGTTCCTTGTGTCCACGGGGTCCTTCCTCGCAAAACCGCAGGGCGCGTCGAAGTCCACTGAAAACCGAAAACCGCGCCCCTGAGAATTTGTCTGCAACTAAATTGTTACCTATGGTAAACTCCCGCATGTGAATTAGCCACGACTAACTTTTAATATGCAGAAATCATCTTGGAAAGGGAGAGTATGAAAGAATCTCAATCGCTTCGCACGCCTGCGGCTTCTGCGGCGAAGGTGGGTATGGCGGCTGCCTTGGCTGCCGGCATGGCCATTGCCACTCCGGCTACCGCATTTGCGACAGGAGAAGACCAGGATGTGAGCGTTGCGTCCGAAAACGCGAGCGATAGCTACTACTACATTGGCGATAGTTCCTACGGACTGAGCACCTATCTTTCCGAAGCTGTTGCCCAGGGGTCCACCAAAATACATGTTGGAACCAGCTTCACCGACAAAGGCACGGTAACCATCCCATCGTCCATCGTTGAGCTTTCGGGTTATTCCGAAGGTTGGTTCAGCTCTGGCCCGAAAACGGTCGATTTCGGCTATTCCTACAAAATGACGGTCGTGTTCCCTTCTGGCTCGGACATTGCGGTCGACCGCATAAATTTCTACAAGCGCAATAGTTCAGACGCTGAAGGCGCCTATGTTGAAGTGCAGAAAGGCGCCGTGGTCCATTTCTCCAATTGCTCGTTTTCCAATACGCCTGTTGTGAACGGCGCAGCTGTATTTGAAAACTGCACCTTTGCGACAGGGCAGATCGAAAACAACGGATCCGTGACGTATACCGGCAGTACGAAAGAGCCCGAGAACATCGGCAAGCCTGCCGAATCCTATCAGAATCTCGCATTTAGCTTCGCATCGGGCAAGGCCTTTTCTTCTGCCGTGGAGGGCAACGAAGTCAACCAAACGCTGCCCTTTGAGTTGAAGGGAACGAAAGCTGCCGATGCCAAGGTTTCTGCCAAGGTTCTTGGTCAGGATGGTACAGAGGTTGACGGCCTGAGCGCCTCTGTTTCCGATGGGGAAATCGCCCTTAAGGGCGTGGCACCTGCCGCTGGTGCGTATTCCGTTGCAGTTTCTGCTTCTGCTGCCAAGGAAGACGGGTCGGCAGATTCGGCAAGCGAAACGCTGAGCTTTGTGGTGCAAGAGCAGATCCAGGTTAGGCTTTCGGGCGATCTCCAGTGCTTTGTTGTGAATGGCACGTCTGCTCAGAGCAGCGAATATGAAGTGATGGCAACCTCGACGGGTGGCGGTGGCTCGTCGAGCACGAGCCAGTCGAATCGCCTGAAGCCCGAGGTGAAGGAGGGAACCGGCGAATGGGAGGACTGGAATACCTTTGCAACCAGGAATTCCGACGCCGACATCAGTTTCTCCATCAGCCCTGAGGGAAGTGGCATGGAAGTAAGCCCTGTTGCCTACGACACCGTTTACGTAACCGGAACGCCGCAGACCCCAGGCACGTATTGCATAACGGCAACGGTAACCTCCGGGGCGCGCACTCAGCAAAGCAGTCCGGTGGAAATGAGCATCTACGCGGACGATCAAACTCTTCAGCAGCGAATGGATGCGCTTGCCGAAGGAACCAGCTCATGGGATATGGAACCGTATGAGATTTCCGAGACGGGGAATGCGGTTGTGCCTGTTGGCCTGCATGATATCTACGGCTCGCACGAATCGGGCGTGTACGGCATTATCGGCAAGGGCGAAAACGGCAACTTCGGCACCGAAACGCTTACCATTCCCGCAGGCGCAGATGTAACCCTTCATAACATGAAGATCTATTCCAGCGTGAAGATCGTTGTGGAAAAGGGCGGTAAGCTGACTCTCGATGATTCGGTTGCTTATGGTGCCGTGGAAGTGAATGGGGGCACTTTGAGCGCTCGAAACAGCGCTTCATTCGTCAACCAGATCACGCTAAACGACGGATCCGCTCTTGAGGACGCCGAAATCAGGTCCCATGCCAACTACCTTACCGACGGAAACTACAAGGTCGAAGCGCCGGTAGCTCCCGTGCAGACAAACGGCACGGTAACGGTTAAGGGCACGTGCTCCATTGAGGGCGAAGGCATTGTATCCAGCAAAGATGCTCAAACCGGCCTGATTGTGAACGCGGGCAAGTTGGTTATCGACCAAGGCGCCACGCTGAAGGCGACTGGCGGCAGCGTTGACATCGACAACGGAAACGGCGGTGCGGGCATCGTGCTTAACGGTGGTTCCATTATCGGCAACGGCCAACTTGAGGCACAGGGTGGCTCTGTCGGCATGGGCGGAGGAAACGGCGGCGCAGGTATTGCCGGTGAAGGCATCGTTGCGGTTTCCGAGTTGAAGGCGACGGGCGGAAACACCGTCGGTGAAAACGATGCCGCAATGGGTGCTCCAGGCAACGCGGGTAACGGCATTGATCCGAAGGTTTTGGTTTCGAAGGCCACCAAGGTTGAATCAAAGGGCGGAACGGGCGTGAACCCGGGAAGCAGCGAGTACAGCATTTACGAAGAGAATGCCGGTAACGGATCGGGCTCCAACGGCGATAAGAATCCTGGTACCGACAACGGCTCTGGCAACGGGTCGGGAGCGGGCAATGGTTCGGGCTCGGGCTCTGATAATGGGGGATCCGGTTCCGGCAATGGCTCCGGATCCGGCTCTGGATCGGACAGCGGGTCGAATGGCGATTCGGGTTCTGGCTCCGGCGATAGCTCAGGTGACGGATCTGATGCCGGCAATGGCTCCAACGCCGATACGGGCAATGGATCGGGGAATGCAGACAACGTCGGCGATGCTAACGCTTCCGACGATGCTTCCGGCGCCGATGCAAGCAGCAAAGGCGAAGAATCCAACGACGATTCCTCGCAGGCTGCCAACCTCCCCGCAACGGGCGATGTGGCTCCCCTTGGGGCAGCTGCTGCGCTTGCCGTAATGGCGGCGAGCGGGGCAGCAGTTGCACGCAGGAAGTTCGACAGATAGTTTCGGGAAGCATCTCCCCATACGATGCGACCAAAAGGGAAGGCGACGAGAGGGCGCCTTCCCTTTGTTGCGCCCAGGGCGATTCTCTTCATCGAAAGTAGCCGCTTCGTTTCGGGTGGCGCATCATCTATCGGGGCGTGCTATCCTTTCCTGCGATAAACGAGTTTCCGTGAAAGGTGGTTTTCTTGGAACGCAAGAACGCATGGGAGGGCTACAGCGCCGACCAGCTCGAAGAGCTTGATGGCCTGGCTTCCCGCTATATCGACTACATCTCCAACAACAAAACCGAGCGCCGTTGCTTTGCTGCCGCTGTTAAGCAGGCGGAAGCTGCGGGCTACGAATCGCTCGAAACGGCGGTTCGCGAGGGCCGCACGCTTGAGGCTGGCAGCAAGGTATGGGCTGGCGTGCATGGCAAGTCGCTCATTTTGGCTCATATTGGCACCGAGCCACTCGAAGCGGGCCTGAACATCCTGGGTGCCCACATCGACAGTCCCCGTTTGGACCTGAAGCAGAACCCGGTTTACGAGAACAACGGATTCGCCTTCCTCGATACGCATTACTACGGCGGCATCAAGCACTACCAGTGGGTAACGCTGCCGTTGGCGCTTCACGGTGTGGTGGCGAAAACCGACGGCACCGTGGTTGACGTGAATGTGGGCGACGATGCCGGCGACCCCGTATTCTGCGTAACCGATCTTCTGCCCCATTTGGGCAACCAGCAAATGGCCAAGAAAGGCAGCGAAGTGGTCGAGGGCGAAAACCTCGACGTGCTTATCGGCAATCGCCCCCTGGTGGTCGAGTCCGCTGACGACGCTTCCGACGAGGAAAAAGAAGCCGCTAAAGAGCCGGTAAAGGCTTTTGCGCTCAAATTGCTGGAAGAAAAGTACGGCATTACCGAAGAGGACTTCCTTTCCGCTGAAATCGAGGTAGTGCCTGCAGGTCGCGCCCGTGAATTGGGCTTCGACCGCAGCATGGTTATCGGCTACGGCCAGGACGACCGTGTGTGCGCCTACACTTCGCTCGAGGCTCAGCTGGCAATCGAAACGCCGAAGAAGACCGCCGTTACGGTGTTGGTTGACAAGGAAGAAATCGGCAGCGTCGGCGCAACGGGCATGGGCTCTCTTTTCTTCGAGAACACCATCGCAGAAATTGCCGCACTTACCGGATTGGAAAGCCCCTTGGCGCTGCGCCGCATTTTGGCCGCATCGCGCATGCTTTCCTCTGACGTGTCCGCTGGCTTCGACCCTGCGTATGCTTCGGTGTTCGAAACGAAGAACGCTGCATACCTTGGCAAGGGCCTGGTGTTCAACAAGTACACGGGAGCGCGCGGAAAAAGCGGCTCCAACGATGCGCGTGCCGAATACGTGGCATATGTGCGCCGCGTGATGGACGATGCCGAGGTTTCCTTCCAGACAGCCGAGCTTGGCAAGGTCGATGCGGGCGGCGGCGGCACCATCGCCTACATTCCCGCAAAGTACGGCATGGATGTAATCGATTCCGGCGTTGCGGTGCTTTCGATGCATGCTCCGTGGGAAGTTACCTCCAAGGCGGATATCTTCGAGGCGTATCGCGGATACCGCGCCTTCCTCGAGGCCTAGAGCAAGAATGCGAAGCATCCCTTTGCGGAGTGCTTCCGGTGCTGAAGCAAGGGACCCGTCCTTTCGATGGGCGTTTTCGGCAGCGCTGACGCAGGACCGGCCGGGCCTGCGGCCTCCGCCTGAGGTTCTGCGCCCGCTTGCTCACGGTTCTGGAATCCAGGCCCAGCTCTGCGCAGCATTCCGTTGTCGGCCTGCCCGTCGAGATGACGTAGTCGCGGCCCCTCGGGGCTCGGCCGAACTGCAGGCCATGCGCCGGATGACCGCCGCCGAAGCCCATCGGCGGCTT
>UQVJ01000011.1 GCA_900544455.1 uncultured Eggerthella sp.
AAAGGTTTACCACCGCCAGGTCGATCATCTCGATGCCGTGCTCAGCAGCCTGAGCCATATGCTCGGGGTTGTCGCGCTTAGCAAGAAGACCGCCATGAACTGCCGGGTGAAGCGTCTTCACGCGACCATCCATCATCTCTGGGAATTGGGTTACCTCATCGATGGGGGTAACGGGAATGCCCGCCTCTGCAATAACGCGAGCCGTGCCACCCGTAGAGATGATCTGCGCACCGAACTCTTCGGACAGAGCACGAGCGAATTCCACTACACCCGTCTTGTCCGTTACCGACATAAGAACACGCTTTACCTTAGGATCTGCCACCTGGTACCGCCTTTCCGAATTGTCTGGCTATTGATATTCGTTACGTTCAGCATAGCAGCGCCAGCCAAACGCAAACCTTCGAAAGTGAAAATGCCCGCCCAGCGGGCAGTACTGTTAGTTAGCTTGAAATGTGCCCCTTACGCGTTTCAGGGCAAACATCTACCCGCCCTTCGGCAAGAAGCTGGATCACGTGAGGATACAGCTCATGCTCAGCCGAATGAATACGCTCTTCAAGAGCCTCGATGGGTTCACCTTCACGAACCTCAACAGGCTGCTGAGCGATAATGGGGCCCTTATCGTAATCGGCATTAGCGAAATGAACCGTAACGCCAGTTACCTTCACGCCAAAATTGTATGCATCCTCAATGGCATGCGCGCCTTTGAAAGAAGGAAGCAGAGCGGGATGAAGGTTCACTACCCTATCAGGGAAAGCGTCGAGGATTTCTGCGGTAACCATACGCATGTAACCGGCCATAACCACGTATTCGGCACCAGCTTCCTTCAGGGCATCAGCAATACGCTGGTTAGCCGCCGAAGTGTCGGCATAGGCCTCACGGTTCATCACCAAGACGGGAATTCCTGCCTTTTTGGCACGTTCAATGCCAAAGGCGTCAGGACGCGAAGAAACAACCAAGCTTATTTTCGCACTGAGCGTGCCTTCTTCGATATGGTCGATGAGCGATTGGAGGTTAGAGCCGCTACCGCTGATCAAAACGCCGATGTTCAACGGTTCTTGCACTTGAGCAATCATGCCCTTCCTTTCGTTGCTAGGCAAGGCGTCGAAAAGACACCTTCATTTGTCGCTACCGCAATGAACGTACCAATCGATGCCCCGAAGTTGGAAAAGAACCCTTCGACGTGCATCGACCGGCATCAACATAAAGCGCGATTGGTCGCTTGAGCCAATCGCGCATAATGATTACCTACTCTTCAGCAGACGGATTGTCGGCAAAGAGCTTTTCCTGATCAACATAGGCAACCTCGCCCGAGCCAGGAATGATACGGCCTACAACGGTAGGTGTTTCACCCTCGGCTTCCAGGATGTCCATAACCTGATCAACCTTGGAAGGATCAACAACGAGAACCATGCCCAAGCCCATATTGAAGGTCTTCAGGGCTTCGTGCTCATCGAGATGAGCCGCACGGCACACGAACGGGATAACCGGCGGCATGCTCCAGGTTCCCACATGAAGCTCTGCGTCCATGTTTTCGGGAAGCGCACGATTCAGGTTCTCAGTAATGCCGCCACCCGTAATGTGGGCAAGGGAACGAACGGCGCCAGGGAGCTGGCGCAGAACGGAGCGAACAGGCTTCACGTAGATGCGAGTGGGCTCGAGCAGCGCGTCGAGCACGCTCTGGCCGCCCAGAGACTCCTGAGGCATACGCAGCTCATAGAGCGTCTTACCGTCGGTAACCACCTTGCGAACCAAAGAATAGCCGTTGGAGTGAATGCCGGAGGAAGCCAGGCCGATAAGCACGTCGCCCTCCTGGACCTTAGCAGGATCGAGCATTTCAGGACGATCTACCACGCCTACGCAAAAACCGGAAAGGTCATACTCGTTGGGATCCATTACGCCAGGATGCTCAGCCATTTCGCCACCGATAAGAGCAGCGCCCGACATCTGGCAGCCATCAGCAATGCCGGAAACGATTTCGGCAACCGCTTCGCTCTTAAGTTTTCCGATGGCAATGTAATCGAGGAAGAACAGGGGTTCAGCGCCTGTTGCAAGAATGTCGTTCACGCACATGGCAACCAGGTCGATGCCCACGGTGTCATGCTTGCCAGCGAGCTTAGCCAGCTGAATCTTAGTGCCAACGCCGTCGGTACCGGAAACCAAAATCGGATCTGCCATGTTCTTCGCCACGTTGATGGAGAACAAGCCGCCGAAACCGCCGATATCGCCGCGAACCTCATCGCGGTACGTGCGATGAACCGCATCCTTGATGGCGTCTACTGCACGGGCGCCCTCTGCCGTATCAACTCCCGCTTCGGCATAGGTGGTAGCGCCCTGAGCCGTCCAGCTGGGCCACTTGGTTTCATCGTTATCCATCGCGTTGACCTTAATGCGATCAGTCATAGCATCTCCTGGAACTCAAATCCCCTGTTCGGGGGCTTACAAACAACGTATTGCCATAATTCGAGGCACTATGGCATGCCTTCGAGCTGGCCGCTAATCGAGCACTGCCTTCCCTTCGGGAAGAAAGCTCTTGGCCTTCATGGTATCAGGAATATCCACAGGGTATTCGCCGGTAAAGCAAGCGTCACAGAAACCAGGGTGTTCGCACTGAATTGCCTCGTGAAGGCCCTCAACTGAAATAAACGCAAGCGAATCACAGCCGATGAAATCGCACATTTCCTGATTGGTCATGTTTGCAGCGATAAGCTGATCCTGCGTGTCGGTATCAATACCGTAGAAGCAAGGCCAACGGGTTTCAGGCGAAACAATACGCAGGTGAACTTCCTTGGCACCTGCGCTTCGCAGCATGTCAACCAGCTTCTTAGAGGTGTTGCCGCGGACGATAGAGTCGTCGATAACCACCAAACGCTGGCCTGAAATTACAGACGGGAGCGGATTCAGCTTCAAGCGAATGCCAAGCTGGCGCATCTCATCGGTAGGTTGAATGAACGTACGGCCGACATAGCGATTTTTAACGATGCCGTTGCAATAAGGGATGCCGCTCTCCAAAGCGTAGCCCATAGCAGAAGGCAAACCAGAATCGGGAACGCCCACAACAAGGTCGGCATCGATCGGAGCCTCGCGCGCAAGGATACGTCCCATCTGACGGCGGGCAACGTATACGCTCTGTCCGTCCATCACGGAATCGGGACGAGCGAAATACACGTATTCGAAAATGCAGCTAGCGCGCTTCTTGGGCTCAACGCCCATCTCGGAGATCATGCTATCTTTGCCGAAGCGGATAATCTCGCCAGGGGCAACTTCACGCATAAGCTCCGCGCCCACAATATCAAGACCACAGGTTTCGGAAGAAACAACCCATCCACGATTGTTGGGCAACTTACCTACAACCAGAGGACGAATGCCGTTTGGATCGCGGAAAGCGTAAAGATGGTCGGGGCTTGCCAGCAGCATAGCGTAAGCGCCCTTGATCATTTTCATGGCCATACGAATACCCGCACGAAGGGAATTGGTGGTTTTAGTTACCTCGCCAATGATCTTCGCTGCTGCTTCCGAGTCGGTGCCCGCACGCAGATGAACACCGTAATCAATGATTTTCGCCTTGAGGTAATTGGTGTTCACCAACGTTCCGTTGTGGGCAAGCGCAATAAGCACTTCATCGATTGCCGAGATATGGGGCTGTGCCGCTTCCCACGAATCGACACCGCCGCTCGTGGAGTAGCGAACATGACCAATAGCCAAATCGCCCTTCAACGCAGAAAGGTCGCCTTCGGTAAATGCCTGGGTCACCAAGCCCAGATCCTTGGAAGCCATGATGGTGGCACCATCGCCAACGGCAATGCCGGCAGATTCCTGCCCACGGTGCTGCAACGCCTGCAAACCGAAGCAGGTCATGCGTGCTACATCTTCACCAGGTGCGTAAATGCCAAAAACACCGCACTCTTCTTCCATTCTGTCGGGGCGCTCTCCGGGAAACACCGACATGCTCATCTATGCAGCCTCCTCATATTTGCGATCCATGACCGCGTCCTGACTTGACGAAAGACCAGTTGTCCCCGAGGTGCTCGAGCTCAGGTAAGGGTCGTTTGCTGCCGTGGTTTCCACCACAGCGGCAAACAGCACCGCACGGCCGTCGTTTTGCGAATATTCGCAGGTAGAAAACAGCACTGACTGCTTGATATCGGTAGCGGTCAGCATGTCCCCCTTCTGGCTTACCACGCTGCGGTTAAGCTTGTCCTGCACGTATGCCTGGTAACTTGCGTCGTTGGCAAACGACGTCTGAACGATGGCGTCACTGCCTGTTGTTTTTACCAAAGCAAACGTTTTAAGGCGATAATTGCCCTGTGGGGTTAACACGTAGATATCGCGATGCGAATCAAAGGTATCCTGGTCCTCGAAATCGGCCAAAGAAGCAAACATCGAACCATCGTTCATATGGTGGCCGTATAACGCATTGTTCTGATCGGATAAATCGCTGGTATTGGATGCATCCAGGAAAATGGTACCTGCCGAAGCAAGCCACCCGGTAGATCCATCAAAAGCTTTATGCAAGTATTCCTGATTATCAGACCCTTGAACCACAGGATAATTGATGGGCGTTCCAGGTACGTACACCCACGCTACGATGTCGGGGTTGATGGCACGTAAGCCGTCCCAATCAACTTTCAGGTCGGAAAGAGCAAGATTGGAATTGTCGTCCACCTCTGCATATTCTTCCAGGCCACTGTAAGCGTTTTGCTGCGCCCAGTACTGATAGCCGATAGCGCCCAAGGCAGCTAAAGCGCCCACGAACACTACAATGGAAACAATAAACACCACACGCCATATGCCGCCCTTTTTGCTTTGGCTTGCGCGCGCAGCTGAACCGTAGGAATCACGGCTGTACTGGGAAATGCTCTGGCTGGAAGGAACCTGTTGGGAACGATACGTAGCAGGCAGGGTGCTCTGAGAGCGTTGCGGAGTAGCATGGGACCCCCGCGATGGACCGCGTCTGTTTGCGCCTTTTGGCATGAACCACCTTCACACATTTGGTTCTGAAACGAACTGCCATCGCAGCATGCAACGCAGCGATGTAACTAAACTATAGTAACAAAAAGAAATCCCTCATACGAAGATTCGTAAGAGGGATTTCAAACGTTCTGCCAACAGGCAGAAAAAGCAAGTGAGCGGGTTAACGATCAGCCCGCAGAAGCAACCCACAACGCGCCGCGCTCGCCCGCTCCGTCAACTCTTCGAGCAAGGCTGGGGCAGACCATTAATGCCAAAGCGGCATCCCGGCAGCAATCGCAGCTCTATACCGAGCTAGAACAGCCCCAACCGCTTTTCAATGGCCTCGTTGATGATACGCAGCGCCTTCACGCGGGCGTAATACTTATCGTCGCTTTCCAAGATTATCCAAGGTGCGTTGTGTGTAGAAGTAAGGCGGAACATGTCGTCTACCGCCGCACGATACTGGGGGTACTTGTCGCGGTTGCGCCAATCCTCTGCGGTAATCTTCCAGCGTTTCGCAGGATTGCTTTCACGCGCCTCAAAACGCTGAAGCTGCGTTTCTGGGGAAACGTCCACCCAAAACTTAAGCAGGATGGCACCCCAGTCAACCATGTCGCGCTCGAACTCGTTGATTTCCTCGTATGCACGGCTCCATTGGTCGGTGCTGGCAAAACCCTCAACGCGCTCAACCAACACACGGCCGTACCAACTGCGATCATAAATACCTACATGTCCCGCCTTCGGCAAGCGCGTCCAATAGCGCCACAGATGAGGGTGCAGCAGTTCGGGCTTCGTAGGTGCCGGACTGGGGAAAATGGTGTACGAACGCGCATCCAACGCCTGCGCCACACGCTTGATGCTGCCACCTTTTCCAGCCGCATCCCAACCTTCATACATGATCATCATGGGTACGCGCCTAATGTACATTTCCAGCTCGATACGACGAAGACGTTCCTGTTCGGCTTTCAGCTGGAGCTTGTACTCGTCGTGAGTTAGAGCAAGCGAATGATCTACCTCATCAAGCGAAGGTATATGCGCACTAGGGATAAAGCGTGTCATCGTGGGCGCATGAGCGCTCATCGCTGCGGCCTCATGTTCTGCCTGCAAGCGCAGAAGCTGATTTTCCTCGTCGGAGCGTTCGCGCTCATCGTCTGCCACCGAACCAGCAACGGCAGCAGCAGAGTTTTCCTTTGCCTTCGCTTCCGCTTCCAAAGCGGCATTGTTCTTCGGCCTGGAGAGCTCGCGTTCCAAAGCGGTTACCAACGTTTGGGCAACGCTCAGGTTTACCCGGCGATGATCGGAGGCATCAAGCAGGATCCAGGGGGCAGCCTTGAAGTTAGAGCGCCTCAGCATCTCATCATAAACACGGTAAGACTGGCTATAGTGCTCGAGCTGTTCAAGATCGCTCTGGGTCACGCGCCACTTGGTTGCAGGATCGCTATACAAACCCACCAAACGCTCGCGCTGGGTCTGCTCGGAGATATGCAAGAAGAATTTGATTACCAGATAGCCATCGTTGCGCAGCTGTGTTTCGAAGTCTTCAATGGAGGGAAGCATGCGTGCCGTATGAGCCTCAACCGCAGCGCGTTCTTTCTTGGAAAGCTTCCCCTTCTTTGGGAGCATGTTGATCACATGCTGCGCCGCCACCGAATACCAACCGCGATCATAGAACGTCATACTCCCACGCTGACCAAGCGCTTTCCAAAACTGCTGCATAACAGGGAAATAGCCAGTGGAGCCGAACTCTTCGCTCAAAACGTTTTCGGCTTCTTCGCCTTCGAAATCTTCCGTAACGTATACCGAAGTGTCGCGCGCATCCAAGTGATACAGCAAATCTGAGATTCGACTGCCCTTCCCGGCGCCCTTCCATCCCTCAAACAGCACTACCACGCCAAGCTCCTGGCGTTTCGCTTCCTGCTGAAGCACGACCAACTTATTGATCAATTCTTTGAAGCGGACTTTATATTCCTTTTTGGACACCTTCTGAGAACCCAAACGAACCGTATCAAGCATCGCGAAACCCCCTCTATCCTATGCCACGCCAGTCCCCACTGCACCGCTACTTGCCCGCACGGCACGCAACGCGCCTGGCAAATGACAGAAATATGTTAAATAACACGTTATAGGCGATGCTACCCCACTTCCCGATGCGCGAATATAGTTAAATCAAATGATGTGTTCGAAAGCGCCAGATTTAACAACAAGGAGCTATGAAATGTCCCGCTACGGCATTATCGATTTAGGTTCAAACACCATCCGACTCTGCATTTACGAGGTGTCCTGCGCCGCGCATGAGCCCCTGCGGAAAAAGGATATCGACACCCTGCTGAACTACAAGGTGATGGCAGGCCTCGCTTCGCACGTCGAAAAAGGCGCTATGACCGAAGAAGGGGTAAAGCGCGCCATTAAAACCATCAACGCGCACCTGCGCCGCGCTTCGCACTTCAATTGCGATCGCATTGACATTTTCGCGACTGCCGTACTGCGAAACTGCTCCAATTCGCACAAGGCAACGGCAGCAATTGAAGAAGGCATTGGGCAGCGCATCTGCATCCTCTCCAACGAAGAAGAGGCGCATCTTGGCTATTTGGGTGCAAAGCTCGACCAAGACCTCGAAGCGGGCACCATGGTCGATATCGGCGGCGGTTCCACCGAGCTCACCAGCATCAAGGGTGGCTTCGATCTTGCGAAAACCAGCATTCCGCAGGGTTCGCTTTCGTCCTTCGCAAACTATGTAGCGGGGCTGATGCCCACTCAGAAGGAAGTCAACGCCATAGCGCAGGCTTTCCGCGAACTTGCAGAAAAGGAAGAAACCGACGTATACCACTGTACCCAGCTTTACGGCATCGGAGGCTCCATCCGATCTGCCGCAAAGCTCTATGGCGATCTGTGCAACAACGGCAACCGCTTCAATTACTTGCTGCCCGAACACATCGATGCCATCCTGAACCGCTACGCAGAAGACCCCAACGCCTTTGCCCATGAGGCTTTGCGCACCCTCCCCGACCGCATCCATACGCTTATTCCCGGCTGCGTCATCATCCGCGAAGCCTTCAAGCTGTGCGGTGGCGAGCGTCTAGACATCTGCAAGTACGGTGTGCGCGAGGGGTATTTGGCTGAACGCGTTCTAGTAAAACCCGTCAGTTTCGCCTAAAAGCACCATCATCACGGAGGAATGTCACAAGATATTGCGATTCGTTGCGCGATAAAAGGGCATCTTACCTGCGAAAAACCGCTATTAACGATTACAATAATTCCTAGATAATACTGGCGCATGAGCCATTAATCTGGGGAAAAGAATAGAGGGGAAATCATGGAAGCGAAACAGAATTCCAGTGTTGGTGTATCTGCTACCACGGAAACACATCCCAAACATAAGAGTCATCACGTTCTGCCCTATATGCAAAACCGTGAGCTTTCTTGGCTCGAATTCAACAAGCGTGTACTCGATCAAGGCGAAGACCATAATGTTCCCTTGCTCGAACGCCTCACCTTCGTGTCCATCTTCTGCAGCAACTTGCAGGAGTTCTTCATGGTACGCGTTGGCAGCCTTACCGATCTTTCTTTAGTAAACAAAGACCTGCGCGACAACAAAACGCAGATGACGCCCAACGAACAGCTCCAGGCAATCTATGAGCGCTGCCATGAGCTGTACCCGGAGGAAGAACGCATCTACAACAAGATCATGGGTCAATTGGCCGAATGCGGCATCCGCCAGCTTCAGCCCGAAGACCTTTCGCCCGAACAGGCGGAGTATCTTCGCAAGCACCTGAAAGAACGCGTTGTTCCCTACCTTTCGCCGCAGATCATCAATTCGCGCCACCCCTTCCCTCACCTGGAAAACGGTGCACTGTACGTTCTTGCGCGTCTGGTAAGCGACGAAGAGGGTGGCACAAAATCCAAAACAACTGAGAGCAAGGGCAAAAAGAAGGGCAAGAACATTGGCGCCGACGATGCTACGTTCGGCCTTATTCCGCTGCCCCATCAGGCAAAGCGCGTAATCAAGCTGCCTGGTGAAGGTACTCAGTACATCCTTCTGGAACACGCTATCAAAACCATCGTTGATGAAGTGTTCTCTATGTACACCACCAAGCGCGCAAGCGTTATCTGCGTAACACGCAACGCCGACATCGACCCGAACGACGGCACCGAAGAAGATCTTGATTACGACTACCGCGAGCACATGAAGCGCATGCTGAAGAAGCGCGCACGCCTGGCTCCCGTACGCTTGGAAACCGATACGCCCCTTTCCTCCGCTACGGAAAAGTTCCTTCTGAAACGTTTGGATCTGAAGCCCTGCCAGAGCTACGTTACCAGCGTCCCGCTCGATATGGGCTATGCCTGGGGTCTTTCCAGCATGATCGATTCTGAGCTAGCACGCGACATCACCAACGAACCGTTCACGCCGCAATGGCCAGCATGCTTCGACAAGAAGCGACCCATCATGGAACAGGTAGCCGAACGTGACGCTCTGCTTGCGTACCCTTATGAAAGCATGGATCCGTTTATCAGCCTGCTCCGCGAAGCAGCGAACGACCCTTCGGTGTTCTCGATCAAGATCACGCTGTACCGCCTTGCCAGCCAGTCCCATCTGGCAGAAGCCTTGGTAACTGCTGCAGAAAACGGCAAGGAAGTTACCGCGCTGTTCGAACTGCGCGCCCGCTTCGACGAGTCCAACAACATCGAGTGGTCGCAACGCTTTGAGCAGGCTGGCGCCAACGTAATCTACGGTTTCCACGACTTCAAGGTTCACTCGAAGATCTGCACCATCGCACGCCATACCGAAAACGGCATCCAGTACATTACCCAGCTGGGTACGGGCAACTACAACGAGAAAACCTCGAGGCTCTACACCGACTTCAGTTTCATCACCACCGACGAAGGAATCGGCAAGGATGCCGCAAAGTTCTTCCGCAACATGAGCTTGGAAAACGCTTCCGATGAATATCAGAAGCTTTCGGTTGCTCCGTTGCAAATCAAGCCGATGATTCTCCATAAGATCGATGAGCAGATCGCGCTTGCTAAAAGCGGCAAGCCCAACGGCCTGTCCTTCAAGACCAATTCCATCACCGACAAGGACATCATCGACAAGATTGCCGAAGCCTCCCAGGCTGGCGTTAAAACCACGTTGTTCGTACGCGGCATTTCGTGTCTGGTTCCCGGCGTTGAGGGTTACACCGAAAACGTTGAGGTTGTTTCCATCGTTGGTCGCTTGCTGGAGCATAGCCGCATCTACGGATTCGGTCCGCGCGATAATCGCGAGCTCTACCTTTCCAGCGCCGACCTTATGACGCGCAACATGGAAAAGCGCGTAGAAATCGCTTGGCCCATCTACGATCCCGAGCTGAAGGAACGCGTTAACGAGTATCTGGATATCTCGCTTTCCGACACCGCCAAACTGCGCATGTTGAAGAACGACCTGGAATACACCCCGCTCGAATTCTTCTGCAGTGAAAATGCTGACGGCAGCACCGAATCGTTTGATTCTCAGGCTTACCTTATTCAGAAGGCACGCGATGATTATCGCCACGCCAGCGAACTGCGCGAAGAAGAAGAGGCGCGTCGAGCTGAGCTTGCCCGAATCGAGCGCATGAAAGCAGCCGAGGAGGAGGAGCGCAAAGCTCGCGAAGAAGCCAAGGCAAAGGAAGCTGCTGAAGAAGCATGCAGGAAGGCCGCTGAGGAAGCTGCTGAGCTGAAGGCGAAGGCCGAGGCGGAGGCAAAGGCGAAGGCCGAGGCGGAGGCAAAGGCGAAGGCCGAAGCGGAAGCGGAGCTTGCTGCCCTGAAGAAAGCCCAGGAAGAAGCCGAGGCAGCCGCGCTGAAGGCAAAGGCCGAAGCGGAGGCAGAACTCGCCGCCTTGAAAAAGGCACAGCAAGAAGCTGAAGCTCAGCGAATTGCCGCCGAAAAGGCCGCAAAACAAGCCGAGATCAACATTCCTCGTGGCCTCGAGGAAATTGAGCCTGGTGTTGCAGGGCCCGCTACCAACACCGCCGAGGTGAATGCGCAAAAGGTCGATGCTAGGCCTATCGTGCTTTCCCCTTCCCTGGAAAGGAAAGTCGAAGAAGCAGCAGACAAGGCAGCTATCCAGCTGGTGCCGAAGAAGCCCAGCCTGTGGCAGCGCATTAAATTCCTGTTCACTGGCAGGCTCGACTAGCGGCAAAACCGAAGGACAGCCATAGAAAGATAAACCTCTTTCTATTTATCCGCCAAGACACAAAAGTCTCCTGATTCGCAATTGAATCAGGAGGCTTTGTTTTTAAGGCGTGCTAATCATGCTCAATTACCCTCAAGCAGCCGCGAAAGCCGCATGCCCCTTAGCATTCACGCACGCTTCCCATAAGGGGAGTGGACGATACTATTGGCTATTGCGCCTTCCGCGATGATTTTTCGCTCCTTGGGAACGCTTACGTTTTCCAGGCTTAGGCATTTGGCGAACGCCAGAAGAACGCACGCCAGGCCTAAACGCTGCTGGCACCTCTTCGGCCCTCCGCTCAGAATTGCGACGTTTGCCATTGCCGCCATTCGAACGCTTTCTATCGGAAGAGCGAACGGCATTCTTGCGCGAAGGCTTTGCCTGCTGCTTCTTGTCCTGGCTACGGCCTGCACCTTGATTGCGCTTGCCGCTACGACCGCGACCAGCAGAAGAGGAACGAGAAGGCCGTTCAGTGCCCTCGGAAGCTTCATCGGACCTATCCTGGCTTGCTTTGCTGCTTGCCTGAACCTGCTTCGATGCCGCCTTCTTTTCACGAGCCTTGCGACGTTTCTTCTTGGCCTTCTTTCCAGGCACCTTCGAAGCAGGGACTCGATCAGGGTCGATGAATACAGGGTTTTCGCCCAGTTCAAGGCCTTCGGTGTCGTAGAGATCCACCGTTTTGCCCATCAAGGCCTCGATGTCGTTGAACTCATCAAAGTCTTGCTCGGTAACAAACGTGAGCGACCAGCCAACATCGCCGCCGCGGCCCGTACGACCAATACGATGGATATAGTCGACAGGATCTTCAGGCACATCGAAGTTGACGACATAGTTCACATCGGCGATATCGATTCCTCGAGCCAGCACATCGGTTGCGACCAGAACATCAACCTCACCGGCGCTGAACGAGCGAAGAGCGCGCTCACGCTGGTTCTGTGTGCGATCGCCGTGAATAACCGCGCAGGTGATGTTAGCCTTCACCAAACGACGACGGCAAGCATCGGCACGATGCTTGGTGCGAGTAAAGACAATAACGCGCTCGGAACCCGCCTTTTTCAGCACTTGAGCCAAAAGCGCATTCTTCGCCTCTAGGGAAACAGGAAGTGCATACTGCTCTACGGTGTCCGCCGTTGAGGTTACCGGCGCAACCTCGATACGAGCAGGAGTTTTCACCAAATCGGTGATGGATCCAACCTTGCCCTCGTCGAGAGTTGCAGAGAACAACAACGTTTGGCGCTGTTCGGGAGTTGCACCCACAATGGTGCGAATGGCAGGCAAAAAGCCCATATCGAGCATGCGATCCGCCTCATCAAGAACAAGAACCTGAACCTGATCGAGCGAACAAGCACCCTGCTCCATCAAATCGATCAAGCGACCAGGAGTGGCAATAAGGATATCGCAGCCTTGCTTCAGAGCATTGCGCTGAGGGCCGTAACCCAAGCCGCCCACAACCGTGACCGAGGAATGGCCTGTATGCTTGGCAACGGTACGACACACCGATTCTATCTGCTGAGCAAGCTCACGGGTGGGCGTAACCACCAGAAGGTACGGACCGCACCCCAGGCTACGACCGCGAACACGGCGCTTTTCGCCATGCGCCAGATTATTCATGGTTGGCAAAAGAAATGCTGCCGTTTTGCCCGTACCCGTTTGTGCGGCGGCAAGCACGTCGCGGCCTTCGAGTACTTGAGGAATTGCCCCCGCCTGAACGGGGGTTGGAGCAGTATAGCCCAATTCCTCTACCGCTCCCATAATTTCTTGGTTAAGTCCAAGAGCATCAAAGCTCGTACATTCAGCTTCTTGAGTCATATCTTTCTTTTCCTGCGTTGCGTTTGCAGTCATAAATCACATTTCCATTCTTCAGCGCCGCATATGCAGAAAAGCACCGGACGCCACACATAAAAAAATCCCCGCCATGGGCGAGGCTGAACAATCTTTTCAAGGATACCCTACGCTGCAAGGATCCCAAAATAAGACGGGCGGGAGTTTTCATTCTCCCGCCCGTCTACACATATATGCAGCTAATCAACGTTACGGAAGCAACAACTGAGCAATCTGGACGGCATTGAGCGCCGCACCCTTGCGAATCTGGTCGGCAACGTTCCAAAATGCCAAGCCATTTTCAACGGAAGGATCTTTGCGCAAGCGGCCAACAAACGCACCGTTGGTTCCTGCAAGCAGACCAGGCATGGGATACAAGCTGTTGGCGGGATCGTCCATTACGGTAATACCCGGAGCAGCCTCGAGTGCGGCGCGAGCCTCTTCCACCGTTACCGGACCCTCGAATTCAACGTTGATGGATTCACCGTGGCAACGAAGGACGGGGACGCGGACACAGGTTGCGGCAACCTGGATATCGTCATCACCCATGATTTTCTTGGTTTCGACAACCATCTTCCACTCTTCCTTGGTGGAATCGTCTTCCAAGAACTTATCGATATGGGGAATGCAGTTGAAGGCGATCTGATGAGCGAAAGCATCGACAGTGAGCTCTTCGCCATTCAAGAACTGCTGAGTCTGCGCGTACAGCTCCTGCATCGCCTTGGCACCTGCGCCCGAAGCGGCCTGGTAGGTAGAAACAACCACGCGCTTGATGGGAGAAATATCATAGAGCGGCTTCAAGGCTGCAACCATCTGGATAGTGGAGCAATTGGGGTTGGCGATAACGCCGTTATGCCAAGCAACGTCTTGGGGGTTAACCTCGGGAACAACCAGCGGCACATCTTCGTCCATACGGAAAGCACTGGAATTGTCGATCATCACAGCACCGGCGTCTACGACAGCCTGGCGCATTTCCTTGGAAACGCCTGCACCTGCGCTGAACAGCGCAATGTCGACGCCCTGGAAAGATTCGGGAGTCATCTCCTGAACAGTAAGTTCACCTGCGGGAACCTGGCCGCAGCCCTTAAAAGGAAGCTTCTTACCCGCAGAACGCTTTGAGGCAAGTGCACGAATCTCACTTGCGGGAAAATCGAGATCATGAAGAACCTCGAGAAATTCGTTGCCGACAGCGCCCGTGGCGCCCGCTACAGCAACAACCGGATTTGCGGGGATTTCCTTCGTCCAAGTCATTGAAGCTCCTTTGCATCGTGTACTTGGGGATTCATGATACTACTCACCTATAGTTGCACTGCATAAACTTAACATTTGGCGCAAAATGTTGCCTTGAACGGGTTGCGGGGAGCGGATTGCGGTCCAGCTCGAGAAAAGCCAACAATCAAAATGGCGGCGAGCCTTATGCAAATTGGGGCTTTCATCTTCCCATTTGGCAAAAAACCGCTAATGATAAGGTTATAGTGAATTCATACATTACAATGTATCTGTCCAAAAACTATTATCCCTAAACGAGAGGATCTATAATGTTCTGCCCTCAATGCGGTAAAGAAAATGTTGACGGAGCACAGTTCTGTGTTCAGTGTGGCAATGCCCTGAAGCAGGCCGACACAGCCCCTGCTCAACCTCAGCAGCAAACGGCAAGCGCTCCTGTTCCGCCGCCCGCACCTAGCCAGCAGCCTCAACAGCCCCAGCAGCCTGTATATCAGCAGCCCGCGGTACCTGTTCAACCTCAACCCGTTCCCGCTCAGGCAGCAACCTACCCCATGACCAAGCAGGACGAAACCCTCCGTTTGATCAACTTCATTCTGTGCATTCTGAGCTGTATCGCCATTTGCTGGGCGGTTATTCCGCTGGCATGGGCAATTCCCATGACCGTACACAGCTGGGGCATTTACAAGGGCACCAAGCCCAACACCACCGCCTTTGGTGTATGCACCCTGATCTTTGTTAACATCATCGGCGGCATCCTGCTCCTTATCTCCAACAAGGACGACAAGTAAGCAAATACCTAGCCGCAAACCAAACGAGCCCCACCCAAACGGATGGGGCTCGTTTGGTTTTAGTGGGAATATAGGGGATAAGGTCCCGTTTTCTCACGCAAAAAAGCCTCGCTTGCAGCAAAACGCGCAAGCGAGGCCTTGCCTCTGTGTCCTATGGCTTGGTAGGAAAACGGGGGCTTTCCCTATATTCCCAGTTATCGGCCCTTTGCCATCTTTGCGGCGATTTCCTCGGGGGAAAGCTGGGTTTCCTCGAAGATGGTGTCGGAGTCCAAGCCGAATGCAGTGTGCAGGCAACGCACCGCTGCATCTACCTGGCTGCCTTCAACCACGATGGAGATACGAATGGGGCTGGTGGAAATCATCAAAATGTTGATATGGTTTTCAGCCAACGCGCCGAACGCCTTAGCAGCAACGCCAGGAGCGGATTTCATGCCCGTACCCACCAGGGAAACCTTGGCAATGTTTTCGTCCATCAAAGCGGTAGCGCCGAACTTCTTAACCAGGGTATCAACAGCTTCCAGAGCCTGTTCTTTCTGGGAGCCGGGGAAGGTGAAGGAAATGTTCGCCTTACCATCGTTTGTGGTGTTCTGGATGATCATGTCAACCGAAACATTGTTGCCCGCAAGGATAGAGAACAGCTGAGCTGCCATGCCAACTTCATCGGGAAGGCCACGCAGTGTGATCTTCATTTCGGATGTATCGTGTGCAATGCCGGAAATTACTGCCTGTTCCATGGAAGGAACAACCTCCTCGATAAGCGTTCCCTCTGCGTCAGAGAAAGCAGAGCGGGAATGGATTACAACATGATATTTACGAGCGAATTCCACAGCGCGCGACTGCAGAACACCAGCGCCGCCACTGGAAAGCTCAAGCATATCATCGTATGAGATACGGTTGAGCTTCTTAGCACGAGGGCAAACGCGCGGGTCAGCTGTGTAAATGCCTTCTACATCGGAATAAATCTCGCATACATCGGCACCAATACCGCAGGCAAGGGCAACTGCCGTGGTGTCAGAACCGCCGCGGCCAAGTGTAGTGATATCGCCATCGGTTGAAATGCCCTGGAAGCCGGCAACAACCACAATTGCACCCGTATCAAGAGCACCGCGGATTCGGTCAGCATTAATGTCTTCGATTTTAGCGCTTGAGAAGACATCGTCGGTAGTAATGCCGGCCTGCCATCCGGTAAAGCTGATTGAGTTGTAGCCCAGTGCCTGAATAGCCATGGCCAAAAGCGACATGCTTACCTGCTCGCCTGTGGAGAGCAACATATCCATTTCGCGTTTGGAGGGATGATCGTTCAATGCAGCGGCAAGACCCACCAGTTCGTCGGTGGTTTTGCCCATTGCGGAAACTACAGCAACAACGTCGTTGCCTTCCTGCTTCATGGCAATAAGACGCTTTGCCACATTTTTGATTCGTTCTGGGGAGGCAACCGAAGTGCCACCAAACTTTGAAACTATAAGTGCCATCGTCTTCTTTCCTCGTATGGGATAACTCTTACATATTACCAAAAGCACCTAGCGGGAAACCCTGTCACAAAAGATTAGAAGCAAACAGGAAACAAAATGGCACGCATGATCGGAAAACGAACCGCGGCGCCCGCTAAAGCGCTCAATTCGCTCCGCACGAGGCATTGAAAGCAGACCCTGGACCACCACTGCAATCGGGAAGAATAAGGCGGGGGCGATTCAGCGATTTGGCAAAGTTCCAAGACAAACAAACGTTGCGCCCAAAACGCACAAGGCCCTTCGATTCATCCGCGAACCGAAGGGCCTTGCCTAACCTTGAGTTGAGCGTTAGGCGTACTTCACCATGATCATGCTCATCTTGTTGGCAACCGCTTCACACTGGTCGACGCAATCTTCCATTGCTTCGAACAAGCGCGTCCATACCGAAACGCGCATGGGGTTGTCGCATTCCTTAACGTACAGCTCGCGAATGATGTTCAGGAACAGCGCATCGGCTTCGTCTTCAATATCGTTCACGCGTACCAGCAAGGAATTAAGCTTTTCGGATGCCTTCTTGCAGTTACGGAAGTCAACCATAGCTTCGCTTAACGCCTCACACGCACGAACGATGAGCTTAGAAAATTTCTTGGCATCTTCATGCATGAAGTGAATATCGAACATATAGAAGTTCTGGATAACCTCTTCGGTCATATCGATGATCTCGTCGAGGCTTTCCGTCATGGCAATGATGTCTTCGCGGTCGAGCGGCGTCACGAAATCGGGAAGCAGCGCTTCGAATACGCTATGACATACGCCATCGGCTTCGCGTTCGATAGCATGAGCGCGGGGCAGCTCCTTTTCAAGCTCTGCCGCAGACTCGAAGTCATGCACAATTTCCTTTAGTAGCTTCGCTTCTTTAACGCATAAAGCTGCCTGAGCCTCAAATGCATCGTAATAGTCGAACTTCTTCTTCTTTTTTTTACCGATTCCGGCCATGACCCCTCCAAGGTCCGATGCCGCGGATTGCCGCAGCAGTCCCGTCCGCTCTATGCGCATGCACTTACAAAGCGCAGCGCAAGTTTAACAGTAGTAGGCAAACACCCGCCTCTGCTCGTCGCCAATTGTTGTCAAAGAGTTGTGACCCGTCAAAACCAGCGTTTCATCGGGCAGCTGGGAAAGCTTGCGCAACGATGCACGCATCTGCTTAGCATTACCGCCCGGGAAATCGGTTCGGCCGATAGAGGCGCAGAACAACGTGTCGCCCGCAATAAGAACATTAGCGCCATCAAGGTACTTGCCCGAATCCGATTCAAGGAACAGGCAGATTCCACCCGGCGTATGGCCAGGCGTGGCAATAACGCGCCATGCCATATTGCCCAGGCGCAGCTTATCGCCATCTTTCAAGAGATGATCAACCTTGCATGACTTGGTGGGAGGGAACTCCCCTGCTGGCTGGTTCTCGATAACGGAAGCATCAATTGCCGAAGCATACACAGGGGCGTTCGTCATAGCCTTCAAATCGGCAAGGGCGCTGGTGTGATCAGAATGATGGTGCGTCACCACAATGGCATCGAGCTTTTTGTTGCCCAATGCCTTAACGATTGCAGAAGCATTATCGGACGGATCAACCACGAAGGTGGCTGCATCATCAGAAATAATGAAAGTGTTGTTTTCAATGGGGCCCAGCACCAGATACTTGATGTCAACGGCAGCGCCCGTTACACGGAACGTACGTCCGTCTCTTTTTACTGAAAGCTTCATTGTCAAAACCTTTCTAGAACAATTATTACTTGGAAGAGGCTGTGCCAGGCATCATACGATGGGCATCAAACACGCCATCCACCGCACGAAGCTTTGAAAGGATGCGCTCGATAACCGCCGTATCGGAAACCTGGAACAAGAAACGCATTTCAACCATGCCGTCGCGATGCGTATTCGTATTAACGGAAAGAACGTTGGCACCGTGCTCGGACAGCACCGAGGCAACGTCCATAAGAAGATTCAAGCGATCAAGCGCCTCAACGAAAATTTGCACGTTGAACGAAGTGTCGCCCGAGGGGCCGTCTTCTTCCCAGAACACTTCGATGATGCGCTCGGGATGCTGCTTGAGCGCAACAGCATTGGGGCAATCGTCGCGATGAACCGAAACACCGCGGCCGCGGGTAACAAAGCCCACGATCTTGTCGCCGGGAACAGGGTTGCAGCAACGGGAAAGACGTACCAGAACATCGTCGATGCCACGAACCACCACGCCGTTCGAGGAATGGGTTTCATGCTTCTTCGGACGCTTAACGCTCGTAAGCATAGGCGGCATCTTGCCCGTAGACGAGGCTGATGTTCCCATAAGGGGCTTCGAAGCGTCTTCGGTGCCGTTGTCTACCAGCAGCTTCAGCATGCGGTTGGCCACATGCATCGGCGCTTCTTTGCCAGTGCCGATGTTAACCAGCATATCGTCGGCATCTTTGTATCCCATAGCTTCGGCAACTTCGCGCATTGCGCGCATGCTCTGAGCACTTGAAATACCGAAGCCATGCTTGCGCATTTCACGCATAAGGATGTCGCGGCCTTCTTGCATGTCGTCGGAACGACTGATCTTGGCAAAGAAGGAACGGATCTTCGAGCGAGCCGAAGGCGTTTTCACGATGTTCAGCCAGTCGCGAGAAGGCGTAGCGCTTTTCTGAGTGAGGATTTCCACGCGGTCGCCCATCTGCAGCTTATAGGAAAGCGGCACGATGGAACCGTTGACCTTCGCGCCAACGCAGTGGTAGCCCACTTCCGTATGAATGGCGAAAGCAAAATCGACCGGAGTTGAACCAAAGCGCAAGCTCATAGCCTTGCCCTTAGGCGTAAAGACATACACCTCTTTCGGATCAAGGTCGGTCTTGAGCGACTTCAGGAATTCGCGCGAGTCTTTGGTTTCGTCTTGCCAGTCGACCATTTCACGCAACCAGGCAATTTGCTTATCGAACGCCGATTCGGCTCCCTTGCCGCCCTTTTCCTTATAGCGCCAGTGCGCGGCAACGCCGTATTCGCTCATGCGGTGCATTTCCTCGGTGCGAATCTGCACTTCGAGAGGCCTACCAGCCGGACCGATAACCGTAGTGTGCAAGCTCTGATACATGTTGAACTTCGGCATAGCGATGTAGTCTTTGAAGCGCCCAGGCATCGGGTGCCACAAACTGTGAACCGCGCCCAACGCCGAATAACAGTCTTTCACCGAAGTGGTGATGATGCGCACAGCAATAAGGTCGTAGATCTCGGAAAAGCCCTTGCCCTTCTTCGACATCTTTTGATAGATGGAATACAGGTGCTTTGGGCGTCCCATGATTTGAGACCCCACGCCGATCTTGTCCATTTCGCCATGAAGAATGGAAATGACCTTTTCCAAATATTCCTCGCGTTCACGGCGCGTTTCGGCAACCATGCGAGAAACCTGTTTGAACTTAGCGGGCTCCAAATAGAAGAACGCTAGGTCTTCCAATTCCCATTTGATGGAACTGATGCCTAAGCGATGCGCAATGGGGGCATAGATTTCCAACGTTTCGCGCGCCTTGAAAATACGCCTGTCTTCGCGAAGGGCCGAAAGCGTGCGCATATTGTGCAAGCGGTCGGCGAGTTTGATAACGATAACGCGGATGTCTTTGCTCATGGCAACGAGCATCTTGCGGAACGTTTCAGCCTGCTCGTCGGAAAGCGTTTCCACCTCGATCTTGGTGATCTTGGTTACGCCGTCAACCAATTCGGCAACCGAATCGCCGAACATTTCGGCCACCTGCTGCTTGGTGGCAACAGTGTCTTCCACCGTGTCGTGCAGCAGGGCGGCAATAAGCGTCTCCACGTCCATGTGAAGGTCGGCCAAGATAATGGCAACCTCCACGGGATGGATTACGAATGCTTCGCCCGATTTACGTTTCTGGCCAGCATGCATTTCCTCGGCAAAGAGGAAGGCCTTTTCCAGCAAAGCCAATTCGTCTTTGTCCAAATAGGTAGAAGCCAAGCCCTCAAGCGCCTTGAAGCGCTCCTTCGGGTCGGAGCCGACTGGCGCCGAAGTGGCCGATTTGATGGTTGGGTCAACAGACGAAGCCACTAATCCAACCGGATGAAGTTCGTTGGCATCTGACATGGCTATCGTTCCTCCTGGGAATTCGTAGTGGGAAGCAAAGGGCGCCTTATGCGACTCTGCAGTTCTTCCGCAGAGCTGGAAAGCACCCAATCCTTGAAGGTCGCGAACGATTCGCGCTCATCCATGCCTTCGCGATAGCGCACGCTATCGTCCAGTTCGACCTTACCCTTATAGTCTACGACATTGATGCTTCGTTCTTTACCCGAAACCCCTGCGCAACCTTGAGTTTTGATAAGTCCCAATTCCTCGAACACCGAAATACCGCACTCTACCTGTGTAGCGGTAATAACGGCACCCAACAAACGGGAAGAGCTCTTCGCCGCACCCTCCGCATCGAGGGTAAAAAAGCCTTGCCCATGTTTGCGCTGAAGGGTGCGAAGCCCTCGATATATTTGCGCCATTCCGTCATGGGTGGGAGCAGCATCATCCAAGATGCCAGCGTTGAGCTGCGCATCGCCCCTACCGAACAGCAAATGGATCTGCGCCGGCTGGCCATCGCGACCCGCACGACCCGCCATCTGATTGAACTCAACCTCGCTAAAAGGCAGATGGTACAGCACCACATGACGAACGCCTGGAATGTCAACCCCTTCGCCAAAGGCAGAAGTTGCAACCAGCACCTGCAAGCCACCTTCACGGAACAACGATTCAACACGCTCACGCTCGGAGCGAGAAAGACCAGCGTTATAAAAGCCGATCAGCGAGGCGATATGGGGCTCCTGCTTGCGAAGGCTTCGGGTTAGCGCAATGGTTTCCATGCGCGAATTAACGTAGATCAGGGTTTTTTCGCCCTGCGCTACCAGGTTAACCAAATAGCGCTCACGCTTCTTCATATTGCGCTGATCGACCACTGTAAGGTTGGTGCGCTCGTGTTTATCTACCACCACGCATTCGGGCGATATACGGAATGCTTCGCAAATGCACTGTTTCACTTCGCTGTTTGCCGTTGCGGTAACTGCAAGCACCTGAGGAGACCCCAATGCCGCAATAGATTCGCCCAAGCGAGCATAGAAGGGGCGGAAGCCCGCCTTCGAGGTTCCCACATGATGAGCTTCGTCGATTACCGCAAAGTCGATAGACCCGGTAACAGCAAAATCGGCCGCATGGAACGCCAGGTATTCAGGCGTGGTGAGAACGATGTCGACTTCATGAGCAGCAAGACCCGCCATAACCGCAGCACGCTCTTCCGGCGTAGAAGCGCCCGTAAGCACTTCAGACCGGATGCCAAACGAACCGAGCGTTCTGTCCAGATGGAACGACTGGTCGGCAACAAGGGCACGCAGGGGGTACACGAACAAGCTTGCTTTACCATGAGCAAGGGCCTGCTCAACGGCGTGGATATGGAAAATGAGCGATTTGCCGCGCCCTGTTCCCATGATGGCTAAAGCGGAATTGCCTGCATCAAGAACGTCCAAGGCGCGCTGCTGCGAATCGTGCAGCTGAGCTTCGCCCAAGAACGCGCCTGTCAATGCGGCGCGAAAACCCGCAGGATCGGCCTTGGCGTATTCCTGCCACATAAGACGATCGGATTCCGGAGCGATAAGGCTAGTTGCATCTTCGCCTTGGGTTTCGTCTTCTTCGGCAGCAACCAAACCTGAAACGAATTCCTTGTCTTCGCCCAAGCACGTTTCAAGCGCGCTGCAGGGCGTGAGGGGCTTGAGAGAAGAAATAACCGCCTTGACCGAACGGCGCCCACGCCAGCTGTCTATCTGCAACTCGAACACCGCGTCGAGCGCACATCCGCACCCCAACAGCCCCGAGATGTCAGGACAATGGAACATAATGCTGGAAAGAGAGTTCACCCCGTCGGTAAGCGTGCAGGAAAGATGCGTCTTATCGGCACCCACTGCCCTACCTCCGGAAATAACCACGCCATGCGCCAGAAAATGAGGGCTGGGGTTTTCCTGCCCAAACGGGGCGAGCAAATCGAGCTTTGCGACGTTTTCCAGCGTAAGCTCGGAAAGATCCAAGCTGGCGTCCACTTCAATGCGGGGAATGAAATCTTCGGGCGGAAGCTTGTCCATGTAGGCGCACAAGCGTTCCGAAAACTCGGGGAGCTTAGAAGCGGGCAGTGTGACGCCCACAGCAGCGTGGTGTCCGCCGAAACGCGTAAGGATGTCCTGACACGAGGAAACCGCCTCGAACAGGTTAACGTCACCAACGCTACGGCCAGAACCATGGGCTTCGTCCCCTTCGATGGTGAATAAAATGGAGGGAACGCCATAACGGTTGGTAAGGCGCGAGGCAACAATGCCTTTGACGCCCTCGTGCCAGCCCTCGCCAGCAACCACCAAGGCACGCTGGCCTTTAAAGACGCGTTCTGCCTGTTCGGAAGCAACTTCAGCAAGCTCCGCTTCGATGGTGCGACGCTGGGTGTTCACGTTTTCCAATTCGGCAGAAAGGTGACACGCTTCAGCGAAATCGTCGCACATCAGCAAATCGAGTGCCAACTGGGCATTGCCCATACGTCCTGCCGCATTCAAGCGAGGAATGATGGTAAAGCTCAAGCTCGAAGAAGAAACGGGGTTATCGGCGAAGCCCGATTCTCCCAAAAGTGCTGCAATACAAGGGCGCGGGTTTTCGTTGATCATGCGCACACCGGCGCCTACCATGGCACGATTCTGACTGCGCATAGGCATAAGGTCGGCCACCGTGCCCAACGTTGCCAGATCGATAAGCTCACGCCAGAGGTTGGGTTTGCCAAAACGCGAACCAACTGCCTGCACTACCTTCAACGCCACACCAGCGCCCGCAAGGATGGAGCTGGGATTGTCGTCGCATTTAGGATCGACCACCGGCACGCCCTCGGGAACCAAATCGGCAGGCTCGTGATGGTCGGTAATGATCACATCGATGCCACGCTCTTTGAGGATTTCCACTTCATTCTTGGCGGCAATGCCGTTGTCTACCGTAACCACCAGATTCGGATTGCAGGCAGACGCCCTGTCGATGGCGGCTTTCGAGAGGCCATAGCCTTCTTCGAAACGCAACGGGATGAACGGGGTAACACGCGCACTGCATTCACGCAAACCACGCGTCATGATGATGGTCGCCGAAACGCCGTCAAGGTCGAAGTCGCCAAACACCAAAATGTGTTCTTCATTTTTAATGGCAGCCTCGATACGATTCACCGCTGCTTCCATGTTTTCTATTTCATAAGGATTCGCCCAATCCCTTTCAAGCGAGGGATTCAGAAACTCCTGAGCCTTTTCAACCGTGTCGAACCCACGCGCCACCAACGTGGCGGCAATAAACTGCGGCAGATCCAATTCGGCTGCAAGGCGCGATGCCACGGCCGAATTGGCCACAGCAAGATTGATGCGCGCACTCATAACAATACCTACTAACTTTTTTCTTTCTCGAAAGGCATTGTATAAGAAAGACGCGCTACCCATAGAGGTAACGCGCCGATGGTTCCAAGGCGTTGACGAAAGGGCGCCTTCACTGAGCGGTTTAGCTAAAGTAGCAACTACAACACCCGCAGCAACCAACAAATCACTGCAGAAACGCAGCTGCATCAACGCTTACCAAACGCTTGCGCCGCCTTCAAAAGTTTTGGTCAAAAACGGAAGCTAGAAAGCCGATTCGTAGATAGCACGCGCGTCTTCCAAGGTGATCTTCTTGAATCCCCCGAATGCTTCGCCTTTGTTGGCCTTAAGGGTGACAAGGAAGGCGTCAACGTTTTCGAGCTTCAGACCAAACTCGCCCAGTTTGGTGGGCATGCCCAATTCGGCAAAAAACGCTTGCAGCTCATCGATAGCAGCCGTAACTGCATCTGCCACGGCTTCTTCTGTTTCGTCTACCGGCTCAATGCCAAATACCAAATCGGCAAACGCAAGGAAGCGGCTGGGGTCTTCGCGCCACACGAAACGCATCCACGCGGGCATCATAACGGCCAAACCGGCACCGTGGGTTATCGAAGTGTCGAAAGCGGAAAGCTGATGCTCCAGGGCGTGGCTTTCCCACCCACCGGCACGGCTCGTAGGCACGGCATTAAGACCGCAGCCCGCAAGATCGTTGTGAGCAAGCGTGCCCGACCACATGATGTTGGCACGAGCCTCGTAATTCTCGGGTTCGGCAATTGCCACCGGAGCCTGGTTGATGAGCGCACGAATAAGGCCCGTAGCAATGTTATCAGTAACCTCGGAAGACCCTACACCGCTGAAGAATCGCTCGCATATGTGGGCAATCATGTCGGTTACACCCGCTGCCGTCTGATACGCAGGCAAGGTGAATGTAAGTTCAGGGTCTAGGAACGAAACCTTTGGACGGATAAGATCGGAATTCACGCCGAATTTCGCGTCAATACTGTCGTTTGAAATAACGCATGAGCTGGAGCCCTCCGAACCCGCAGCGGGAATGGTAAGCACGCACATAAGTGGCAATGCCTGTTCATTGGCTGCTTTTTTGGCGAAGAAATCCCACACGTCTCCATCATGGAACACGCCGAACGCAATAGCCTTCGCGCAGTCGATCGTGCTGCCACCACCAACGGGAATTACCAGGTCGACATCATTTTCCCGAGCTACGGCAATGCCCTCACGCACCGAGGCCACTTCGGGGTTAGGACGCACACCCGAAAGCTCAACGAATTCGATGCCCGCCTTTGCAAGCGATTCCTTTACGCGCGCCAAGGTGCCCGTGCGCACCACCGATCCGCCACCATACACAAGCAGAGCACGCTTATAACCGAGCTTGGCAACGTACTGCCCCACTGCATCGGTAACACCGCGCCCGAACACGAATCGGGTTGGAGAGTAAAACTCGAAATCGTTCATGGAACGTCCTTTCGTCGCTTCTTTAGGGCTGACTAATCAGCAAAAACTGAGCGAAAGGCAGCAAGAAACCGCCCTCTACGCCCGTATTATACGGAGCTTATCCAGGATTTGCGCACCCTTGGAAGCTAGCGGCGCATACAAGGGAACGAGAGAAAAGCCAACCTTCAGAAGGGGCAAAAGGCCATGCAGGCTAACGGATTCCCATAACGAAAACCTCGAACAGGGAAACAACTACCAGGAAGGCGAAGTTATATGCCTCAAAGCGAGCGATAAACTTGCCGTTGCTACCCAGCCCCGACTTCTGATACTGCCGAAGGGTAATGAGCGTTGCCAAGGAAGAAATGGGCGTACCTACTGCGCCCACGTTGGTGCCAAGGGCAATGCCCGCCCAGTCGTTCGAGAAATGGCTGATCAGAATTGCACTGGGCACATTGCTGATAATCTGGCTGCTGACAAGCGAGGTCACGAATGCGCCGCAAGCATCCAAAACGGTGCTAAAGAAATCGGAAATGGCGGGGATCTGAGCAATGTTCCCGCTAAAAATGAAGAAGCAGACAAATGTCGTCACCAAGGCGTAATCGGTCTTTGCGAATACCCTTCTGTCAGTAATGGCAAGAACAACGACAATAACGGTCATGCCCATCAAAAACGGCACCGCACCAACCGTCATTGCTATGCAGAGTGCAAACAAAACAACGTATATCGCAACGCGCGGCTTAGACACCTGAATGCTTTCGGGTTTTCGGTAATGGAACTCCGCCTTCTTCACAAAGCAGCAACAAACAAGAATGAGCGCCACTGACAAAACAAGTGGAGGAGCCATAACCGCAACGAAATCACCAAAGCTAACCCCGAACACTGTGTACAGATACAAATTGTGGGGCTTGCTGAATGGCAGCAGCATTCCGCCAAAATTGGCGGTAAGAGTGATAGCGATGAAAGCGAACGGGATCTCCGATTCGCGGTTAACCGATTTCAGAAGCACCAAAGCAAGGGGCAAGACAGCAATCAGTGTCATATCGTTAGACAAAATCATCGAACAGCCGAGCGTAATCAGTACCAAGGCAATTACCAAGGTTCGCGTGCTGGTTACATGCTGCACCAAGGAATGGGCGACGAATTCAAGCAGCCCTGAAGAATCGATGGCAGCAATTACCGCAAGAATGCTGAATAGGCAGGCCAGGGTATGCCAGTTGAAATAATCAAGATACGCAATAGAGGGAGGAACGAAAAACATCGTTACCAGAGCCGCCACCGCCGAAACCACCAGCAAAGGATTATGGGCAAGCGCCCGCTCCGCAGCGCGTTCCGCCGAGCGAGCTCGCATGCCCTCAAGATGGATGCCGTGATGCTTTACGTCTAAATCTTCAATATGTTCGCTCGGGAGTTTCATGTAGCAATTGTACGCCCACCCAGCCTGTAAAATGAGGGGTCTAATCAGCGGAATTGTCCTATTGATATGGCGTTATGCGGCGAAGTATCACTGGCTTCTCCCATCAATTCGCACCTTCAGGCCCCGCCCATCAATCCATCCCTCAGGCCCCTCCACCCTCAAGGACGGCAATAGCCTTTGCGTACTTCTCTGCGCGACGTTGGTCTTTTTCGGTGATGCACGGAAGCCTGGACAGGTCGCTGTTGTGGCGCAAATCGGCAAGTTTCACCGCACGTGCAAGCGGGTTCGGCTTAAGGGAGCGAACATATTCGAGGTACGGCACCGATTCATCGCGGGTAAGTAGCTTTAACGCTTCGATAACTTCGGGTGCAACTCCTCTTTCCCGAAGATCTGCAAACGTAAGCGGGGTATCTTCAACCACATCATGCAACCATGCAACGGCTTTGGCAGCATCGCCCTGTACGCTAGCTGCAACATGAGCAGGATGTTCGATGTAGGGTTTTCCCGCTTTGTCCACCTGGCCTTTATGAGCCGCAGCTGCAATAGACTGCGCCAATTCGCTTTGAATGTGATCCATAGTTTCCACCTAATAAAAAGTAGCGGGCCAAACCCGCCGATGATAACAGCAACAGCAAGATCCATAACGTTGCCGCGGTTGATGAGCTCTTTGAATTCGCCCAGGAACTTCATCACGGTGGTTGCCTTTCCAGTGGGGCTATAAAACCTGCGCAACCGAAACTGCCATCTATATGCCAGGTAGACATCAGAAAAACGCATGCAAAACGTTCAAATTTTACCAAAGCAACAGGAAATGCTGAATGGATATGGCTTTAGCGATTGATAGCCGCGAGACGCAGACGGGCATTCATGCGAGCTCAACGCACCCGAAACAAGCAGCCTCCCGGTTTCCGAGGCTACCTACACGGTCAACGTCACCGATCCGACTCCCGAACCTAGCGGCGAAGACCCTTTCGGCGAACCTCAACGCTTTCCCACGCCAAAGCGACGTGGGAATAACGGGATTACGAAAAGAAAATCGAAAACAGAAGCAGAGCGAGCACAAATGCCGTAACGGATTTGGTGAAGGTGATAAGATCTTCGCCTGGCTCGGGGTTGAGATTTTGCCACCCCCAGCTTCCCGCAATATGCGATTGGGCATGGTTTACCGTGGCGCCCATCAAGTACTTCGTGAACTGGAAAATGCCGTATATCAACAGGGCAAGAATAATGATGGTAACCATGGCTATCGTTTCCTTCCGTTGTGCGTTTATGCTTCGTTTCATTAACGACAACGATACGGAATCAGCATTTTCCAGGTGTACAGAATAATTCCCTGGGTATTCCGCGGAACAGGGGAAACTGAGCGCAAAAAGAACAAAAGGAAGCCATTTTTCAGGCTTCCTTTTATAGCCACGACATGGGGATGATGGCTTCGGCAGTATAACACGGCCAACGGCAAATCGGAACGCTGGCCCTCTGATTTAAAGAATCACGCCCACAATGGGAATGTAGCATTTTGAAGCAATTAACATTGGCGCCGACAGCAGTGGCAGGGAAACCGAACACCAGTTGGCAGCCCGATTCTTTCCCGAGGTTTCCTAGCTGAAGTTTCGTAGCGAAAGCTTATCGGCAAATAGCGAATCCCTAATGCCGCTCAACACCGCAGATGCCACACTGCTTGATGGACCGTTCACTGATAGGATCGTCCGACAAATGACAAGCGAATAGAAGAGTCAAATAACAAGCACTCCCTCGGGCTACTCTGGCTCAGGTTGCCTGGGCTCCCGCTGGGTATAAAGTGATTACACCACAGGGACGTAGCGGAACCGGCAGACGTGCGTGTCTCGAGAACTCGTGAGCACCGCCCGCGCAGGTTCGAGTCCCACCGCCTCAATCGCAGGGATCGCATCACGTATGCGGGGAGCACCTTGATGTTGCCGGCTGAAACCATGACGTTGATGAGCTCGCCGTCCTTGGACACCCGGTCGGCGTATGCGTAGGTGTTGGACTTGGAGCGCCGCACCTTGTTGTAGTTCATGCCTGGAAACACGGTCTTCATCATGAACTCTTCGTTCTTGGTGACCCTCGTTCCGAGCTCGCCAGCAAGGTACTTCCTGTGTTTGTCGGCGTTGACGCTGGCCGTCTTCTTCTCGCCCTTTGCTGCGCCGCCAGACGCTGCCGATGCGCTGCTGCTACCTCGTCCGCCCATTCGTTACCTGCTTTCCGAAATGAAAAAGCCGCCCTGGTGGACGGCTGCTGGAAGAATCTATCGACATGCTTATTTGAACTGCTCTAGCATCTGACCGAAAAAACTAAGTTCGCTTGGCTCGTAAATAAGCGAGCCACCGTCTGGGGTCGTATAGACACCACACGGTAGATAACGACCGTCAGGGAGAACATATAGGTTTCCGTCCTCGATCATGCCATTTGGAAAGAACGGCATCCCGTATTCATCTGTCGGGAATTCTTCAATATTAGCTATCTCGCATTTCATGGTGCCACCTTAGTCTGAGTATCAGTAATTACCGAGCTTCTTGGTAACGAGGGATCATCCCCGCGTATGCGGGGAGCACCGAGCCGATCCGGGAGCAATCCGATGATCTCGCGGAATGAGTTCAATGCCTACAACCTCGCCGTTGACAAGATCGGCAAGGATGCAGCATTTAATGTCGAATCTTCGGTCTTGAGTTGATGCAGGCAGAACCCTGACGCTTCGGTCGCGGAGAAGCGCGAAGCGGCGAAGATGATCATGGACGGCTATGTGCAGGGGTACGACGATGTTGCATCGGGGTTCGCCGCCGAATGGTACGACCACCGCACAAAGTCTGAGGGGATAAGCCATCACCATGGCGGTCTACTCGCCAGAGAAAACTGATGCAGTGGCAAGGTACCAGGCGAGGAAGCTCGCGAAGGGCGGCGACGCCGCGTTCGCGAAGGCATGCGGCGAGTACGCCAGAAACGATGCCTTCCGAAGCCTTAATGAGACCATCATCGCCAACGTCGGGAGAGACAAAGACAAGGGCGCGAGGTTTGCCCGTGTTCCGACTGGCTTCGAGACATGCACGTTCTGCCTCATGCTCGCGAGCCGCGGCGCTGTCTACTACTCGCGCAAGACGGCCGGAGAATGGAGACACTTCCACAGGAACTGCGACTGCAAGGTTGTGCCTAGGTTCGAGAAGGACCCGCTGGCAGTGTTGGTTGAGGGACATAACCCAAGAGAAGCCTATGAAGTTTGGAAAAAACTGAAAGCCATAGACGAAACGGTCGATGCAAGTGGGTTTGTGAAAAACGCCCTCAAGAACAGAGTGGTTGGCAGAAACGGCGTAATCAACAAAGAGTCAGGTGCTCATCCTTGGAAAAAGAGTTCAAAACGGCCGAGTTGGTTTCGATGTTTGGAATAAATGTTCCCTTTTTAAAGGAAAAGCCTCCGTCCAAAACACCGGATGCGTATCTCGATGATGAGTTGTTCGAGTTCAAGATTCCTGAAGGCTTCAATGAGAAAACAGTCAAGAATCAGCTCAAAAATTCAGCAGGAAAAGGGACGGGGAATCTTCTGATAAGCAATGTTGCATGCGATGCCAGCGACATTGAGATGATAAACGCGATAGACGAGTTCATTAAAGACGAAAGATACGTTGGTGAGTTCTTGGATATCACACGGATACTTTTCGTCGGCAAACAGGGCTCGCTGAGGGAGTACAAAAGATAAGACCGTCTCAACCCCCTGTGAATTAACCCAGGAAGAGACGGCCTTACCATGCGAATTCGCTAAGAAATTATACCACATCGGAGCGTGGTGGAACAGGCAGTCGCGCCAGTTTCAGAGGCTGGTGGGCACAGGCCCGTGCAGGTTCGAGTCCCGCCGCCCCGACCAACGATTGCAGGCAAGGCTATTGAGCTTTGCGAAGGAGGAACGCATGGCATCAGATGATTTCGAGGTTTTGGCCTTCAAGATTCTCTCGTACCTCTATCGGCGCATGAAGAGCGGCAAGAAGGTCGATATCGCCGCGTTGCGCCAGCTTGCTGGATGCAACGAAACGTATTTCGGCGCTGTTGTCAGAAGCCTTCAATCAAAGGGATTGGTGGAGGGGTGCGATCTTCGTGAGCGAGAACTCGCGAATGCACAAGGCAAAGGACTTTGCCGGGCACGCATTCGAGGTCGCCCTTTCTGCGGCAATCCAGGCGGCAGCATCGCGTATATAGCCGCGCCCAACACATTCGAACAGCTGTCTTGGATGGGTGGCAGAGCGGCTTATCGCGCCTGGTTGCTAACCGGGTGAGCCCCGCAAGGCTCCGCGGGTTCGAATCCCGCCCCATCCGCTAGTTGAACCAAGGCACCCGCACGGGTGCCTTTTTCATATCTAAAACCGCCCCGCATGGGGCAAGCTGACGCGCTGCACAGCACAAGAAGGAGGGCAGAATGCCAATGCCAGACCAGGCACCAGCAGCCGAAGAGGAAGCCGCCGAACCTGCACAGGATCAGGCAGCCGAAGCCGCAGCGGAGGAAGAGAAGGACTACAAGGCCCTCTACGAGGAGGCCCTTGCCCAGTCGCGGTTTGATTACCAGTCAGTTTGACACTGCTCCAAAACCCTCCTTACCTTTGTCGGTGTTCTCTCTCAGTTTGATTACCAGTCAGTTCGACACTGCTCCAAAACCCAGCGCCGTCGATGCTGCTATGGGAACTCGTTTGATTACCAGTCAGTTCGACACTGCTCCAAAACATAATGTGCTTTTTCATTTTCCGATGAATTGTTTGATTACCAGTCAGTTCGACACTGCTCCAAAACGCGCGGGACACGCGCCTGCCGTCCCGAAAGGTTTGATTACCAGTCAGTTCGACACTGCTCCAAAACGAGGCGGCGTCACTCAGAACCTCGTTT
>UQVJ01000012.1 GCA_900544455.1 uncultured Eggerthella sp.
CGTATGCCGCCGTTGCGCCGTCTTCATCGTTAAGCCCCATGACGCAGAAGCACTCGCCGAACTCGTCGATCACGTAGTCCCCGACGTGCAGTTCCAGGCCGTTCGCGTCGCAGAACGTGCGCCCTTCCGCAATGCTCGCTCCTGCGCTCCTCTCGCCCGTGCTGCCGTAGCCGCCGCGGTCGGTGTAGGGCATGGATTCCACCACATCGAAGTCCAGGTCGCCGAACATCCTCACGGGCATGAACTGCGCGATTCGCATTCCCTTGGCGATCGTGGTGTCCCTGACGGCGTACGCCACGAAACCCAACACGTCGTTGTCGCCGCAGTAGTCGGGCTCGATGATGCCGACCGAGTTGGCCATCATGATCCCGTGCTTCAGGCACGTTGAGCTTCGCGGCACCACGAGCCCGAAGTAGCCATCGGGCAGCTTCATGCGGATGCCCAGCGGGATGACCTTGACCTCGCCCTCCCGAAGCTTCACGTCCTCCGATGCCGCCAGGTCGAACATCGCGCCGTGGCGCTCGGGGTGGCTCCACCAGCTGTCCAGCTTGATCGTGGCGGTGGGCGCAGGGCTCATCGCCATTGCCTCTTCATTCGTTTCCATTCCTGTTCCTTCCGTTCGTTCTCTCTTCAGTCGCCGTCCCATACGCCGTCGGGGCGCATCCTCGCCATCGCCGCGAGCTGCAAAAGCGGGCGCTTGGCGTTTCCCTCGGTCGCCTCCCAGTAGTCGTCCGACGCGTCGTCGCCGAGCCTCGCTGCCGCGGCCTCCAGGATCGGGATCGACTCCGCCCCCGTCATTCCGTAGATGGTGCGGATGCCCTCATCGCCCATGACGCGGCGGTAGTGCCCGCCGTAGTTGTAGGTCACGTTCAGCCAAAGCTCCGTCGTTCCTCCCAGGGCGTACGTCCCGCCCTGCATGAGGTGCGGTGCCTCGACCTCTATTGCCTCGTGCGTTACCGGGTCGCACAGGCGGATGTCGTAGCTCATTCCTTCCCTTCCTTCCCCCCTGCATGCAGTCGGCACGCCTTGGAGCAGTACACGTGGTTTCTGCTCCTTCGCTCGAAGCGCCTGCCGCACACTGGGCAGGTCGTCTCGCCGTTCCTCGCCCTTCCCCAGTCCCACAGGGCCTCCCTGGGGCGGTAGGCGAACTCCTTGGTCTCGGTGAGCATCTTCGCTCCCTTGGTTTTCCGTTGGTTGATCGGATGCAGCAGGGCGTAGCTTCGCTGAACCCCTCTAGGGGGCTTTCTCGCGCTTCCTGCGCCTGCGTTGTCCGATTGTTCGAGTAAGTAGCCGATTCGGCTATGATTCCGCCTTAGAGCGGCTTAGATCGGCTGCATCTTGTCGCAGCCCATGTCCCACACCGTGGACTCGAGGTCCGACGGGGTGAGCGGCAGGTCCTGGTACGAGCACCATCCCACCTTGATCGAGGTGCCAGGGACGGGGACCACGTGGCAGTCCTCGCAGTCTCGGCACACCGCGTGCCTCTGCGCCTGCTCCTGCATGGCGTCCGCCTGGATGCACATGAGGTCGTACTCCGCCGCTGGGGTGAGGTCGATCGCCAACCTTGCCTCCGGTTCCGAAGCAATAGGGTCGGTTCGGGGCGCGTTGCCTGTTGCCCCCGTTTTCCTATTGTTTCTATTTCACTATTTATATACTTATATTTCTCTTTTTTATAGAGACGGCAACAAGGGAAACAACGGCAACATTCCTATTTGACCAGGCGTTTTAGTGTTGCCGCCCCCTGTTGCCCCCGTGTCGATCCGACTGGCTTTTCTCGGCAACAATTGAGAATCGTTCTCAGTTTGCCCGAAAAACCGTGTTGCCGACTTCCTTTCGCCCTCATTCCGTTGCCCTTCCGATAATGCTCTTCGGGACGTAGCAGCGCTGGACTCCGTACTCCCCGCAACGCGCCTTGCCTCTGCCGTGAGGGTACTTCTCCCACCCGCTGATGCGGTTCTGCATGATCTTGTGCATCTCGTTGATGAGGAAGCGGGAGGAGGATTGCTTCGAGTACGCCTCTGGCAGCGCCTCCTCCATGATCTGCTGCACGCACACGCGCAGCCTGTCCGCGCCGCCCCTCTGCTCCGCTGCCCTCAGCTTGTTGTCGAGGTACTCCTGGATCATGCCCACGCGGGGGTCGTCCTCGGTGTACTCCTCCTGCTTGGAGAGCGCGTAGGACTGGAGGCTCTCGTCGAGCACCAGCTTGGGGCGCTCCTCGCGCCACTCCCGCGCGGCCTCCGCCCACGCCTGGGTGAAGTACTCGTCCACATCTTCGGCGAACAAGCTCATGGAGGGCTCCACCATGCCGCACTCGATGGGAAGGAACCGCCTGTTGCCCGTCGCGTCGGTGAGGAACGAGTTGTCGTTCGTGGTTCCGCAGAACACGCACGCGCGCGGCCTCTGCTCGGTCTCCCGGGCGTACTTCGGGCGGATGGTGTCCACGGTTGAGGTGATGAACGCCTTGACCGCCTCCACGTCCTTCTGCTTCTTGGTGGCCAGGAGCTCGGCCATCTCCGCCACCCACAGGCCGCGCAGCTTCTCGGCCGCGTCGTCCCCCGCAATGGTGTTGAAGTTGTCGCAGTACCACGCCGATTCGTGCCCCAGCCTGCGCAGGAACATGGACTTGCCCAGCCCCTGCCGCCCGATCAGCACGGGCATGTAATCGAACTTGGTCCCAGGCTCGTACGCCCTCGCCACCGCGCCCAGCATGAACAGACGCATGCACGCCATGTTGTAGTCGGTCGGCTCGCACCCGAGGAACACCGTGAGGAGGGTCGATACCCTCTCCTCGCCGTCCCACTCGAGCGAGTCGAGCCATTCCGCCACCGGGTTTCGCTTGTTCTGCATTGAGACGTTGACCACTGCGTCGATGGCCTTCTGCTTGCTCATTAGGCCGTGTTCGACCTCCAGGTACGCCGCAAGGCCGCAGTAGTCGGCGTCGGACACGGGCCTGTCGCCCTTGCCGCCGTCCCACGGGAGGGGCAGCGTGACCATGCGGGTGAACCCCCTCACGTCGTAGTAGAAGCGCCCAGCCAGCGCGGGGTCCGACGAGAGCACCCTGCTGCAGTTCTCGATGGTCTGCAAGGGCTGGCCGTTCGGCTTGAGCATGAGGGCGGCGCATCTCGCTCCGTCCGCCGCCTTCCTCGGGCTGCCCTTGTCGTAGCGGCTGGTGACGCTCTCCACGATCTTCTGTAGCTCACGCTCGCCCATAGGGGGCTTGCAGCGCAGCTTGTTGGCCGCCTCGAGCGCCGCGAGGATGAACACGTCGTCCTCTCCCCTCGCCTGCATCGAGGCTGCGAACCTCATCAGCGTGTCGTTTCGGTCGCCCGCCGCTATCTGCGCGGGAAGCTCGAACTTGGCGCCCCTGGTGAGGCGCTCCGGCTGCACGTGCCGCACGAAGGAGAGGACATTCGCGTCGGCCTTCGCCAGCTTGTAGTCTGCCGGGTCGTTCTCCCACTCGTAGCGCGAGCCGTTCGGGTGGAGCGACGGAGGGGCGACGAAGTAGCCGCCCTCGCACCGTATGTCCACGCCCAGCTCGGAGTTCACGCTGCATGCGATCGGCTCGTCGACGCGGTAGAGCATGTGGAGGCCGCCCCGACCCGTAACGGCCGTGACGGTCTCTGGCAGGTCGCCGTGCTCAAGCTCCCAGGAGCGGAGCGTGAGGTACCCGTCCTCGTCCTTGGCATCGTCCACGTCCAGGTCGATCACCAGAAGCCCGTTGGACATGCCTCCTGTGGCGATGCCCACGTTGAATCGGGGGTTCGCCCTCCACGCCTGCTCTATCTGGTCGAGGTCGGTGGTGGCGACCTTGAACCCGCCCGCCACCGCTGGGGTCTTCTCCCCAGGCACGAGCGGGAACACCGCCCATCCCCGCTTGGCGCACTCGAGCGCCGCGTCCATGTAGTTAGGCTCAGCGCCCAATCGTCTCACCCCATCTCAGGAACTTGTCTATCTTCTCCGCCGACTCCTCGGGGCGACAGAAGCGGAACGCCACGCCGTAGCGCGCGCCCATGGTGGAGCACGCCTTGGCGAGCCTTGCCCCGCTCATCGGCACGGCGCGCGGGTTCTTCTGCCTGCGCATGAAGAAGTGCCTGTCAGGCTCCCTCCACCGTGCAAGCGACTCCACGTCGGTCACCCCGTGCTTGTTCTCCACTAGCACGATCAGCAGCGTCCCAGCGTCCCTTGCGGCCACGCACTCGCGCTTGAAGCGCTCATGGTCCGCCGTCAAGTCCTGGTACAGCTCGTATATGTCCTTCTTCGTGTCGACGCTCACCCTCGGAGGGTTGTGGTAGTCGCCGAAGGCGAGCTTCGAGCGAAAGAGCGTTATGCCCATCTGCTCGAAACCCCTGTGCTTCGCGTCGTGCTTGCCGGCCTGCTGCCGAGTGTCCTCGAGGATGCAGCGCGGCCTCTCTTCGGCCTCCATCCCTAGAACGGGATGTCTTCGTCGTACACTGCCTTGCTTGCGGCGGGTGCGGTCGCGGTCCCTGCGCCCTCGCGTCGGTCGGTGGGCTCGGGAAGCTTGAAGTCGCCGTTGCGGATGTCCTGCGCGGCGTACACGCCCACCACCTGCAGGCGCTCCTTGTCCTCGCCCTTGTTGTTCGTGTACTTCTCGGTCTGGAGCACGATGCCGAGCTCGTTCCCGATGAACGCCCTCTCGTCCGAGGTCTTCTGCCAGGCCGCCACGTTGAACCCGTTGATGCGCTTGTTGGACTCCTCCATGCGCGTTAGGAACGCCTTGAACATGCCCTCGGCGCTCTCCTTGTAGGAGCGCACGAACTGGTGCGCCCACGGGTTGTTCTTGCCGAACGAGTCGGAGTAGTGGCCCGCGAACTCGCCCTCCGCTATGTCGTAGACGATGTTCAGGTACTCGCGCGAGGGCACGTCCTCCACGTCCACGATCTTCACGACGTAGCCGCCTGGCTTCAGTCGGTTGCCGCCGGTCGATTCCTCGATGATCTCCCAGTTCTTGATCTTCAATTCGATTCCTTTCTCTCGTCTTCCTTCAGCTCGCCCAGCCTTCGGTCGAGCATCATCCCCAGCGCCTCGGCGCTGCCTATGTTCGCGTCCCACATGAAGAAGAGGGCGCTTGCCGCGCCCTCGTAGAACCATCTGTCGCGCTCGTCGTCCAGCTCGCCTGACTTGAGCGCCTGGAACAGCAGCCCATGCGTCCGCTCCAGCTCGTCGTTGTCGATGTACGCGCTGGTACGGTGGTTAATCAGCATCGGATCCGCCCTCCACGAGCGGCTTCATGCCCCAGTACTCGCGTATCGCGGAGTCCACCGCCTTCAGGTCGTTGTCGATCCTCGCGTCCTCGAACATGCCCATCGGCGCCTTCACGGGCGTGGTGCCGTCCGACTTCGTGACGAAGCAGAAGCCCTGCTCGGCCCTGGCCGCCTCAAGCACGATGGGGAACATCCCCTCGACCGTGAGCTGGTTGTCGAGCATCTTGCCGATGGTCTTGGGCTTCATGCGCCCCGCGTCGTCGTAGTCGGGGTGCATCAGCACGTAGACGATCGTGTCGTCGTTCGTCGAGTTCGCCGTCTCCAGCAGCTGCTCGAAGTGAAGGGCCATGTCGGTGAACTTGTCGTACCCCTTCTCCTTGACCTTGCGGAAGTTCTCGAACGCCATGAGGTAGTTGGCGTCGTCGATCACGTACGCCCTCATGGCGTTCTTCTGCAAGCTCCCCATGATGGTCCCGTAGAGCGGACGGTCCGCCTTGTCGAGCCTCTTCCTGAACGGCAGCGGCTTGCCCGCCACGTTGAAGATGCCGACCTCGCCGTGCTCGAAGTTCCTGAGAGACGTCGATTTCCCCGAGCCCGAGTGCCCGAGTATGAGAACGGCTACCCCCATCACTCCTCCTTCCTGTAGCAGAACTCGCAGCCCTTGAACCTGACCGCGAGCCCATCGTCCACCTTCTTGATCGGGAGCCCCGCCTGCGTGGCTATCCACGTGAGCGCCTGCGCGCTCGGCAGCTGGACCCTCGGCGGCATCTCCACGCCGTACGCTATCCTGTACGTGCGGGACAGCTCGTTTGCGCAGTTCGCCATGTACGTGACCTCTGCCATCCTCACCACGACGCGATCACCCCGCACTCGAAGCAGAGCACCATGAGCGCGAGCAGCCCGGCAAGGGACGTGCAGCACAGGACGAGAAAATCCCGTGCGTTGTACTCGATGCCGAAGATGGTTATACTGAATCCTGGTTTCGGTGCCGCGTTGCGATCAGTGCAGCGCGGCCCTTTTGTTCTTGCCTGCAATCTCCTCTACCTCTTCCATGTCGAACGGGATCCGCCAAACCGCGGTTTCCCCTTGCTTGAACCTGACCGCCCCGAGCTTCCCCGTGGCGCACAGCCTGCGCACGTACTGCGGAGTGACCCGCATGATCTGCGCGAACTCGGTGGGCGTGTAAAGCTGGGTTGCCAACTTCCCACCTCCTCTCTTCGTCGATCTGACCCGTTCGGGGGCATGCGTTTTTTTGAGAAAGAAAAAAGCCAGTTGCCTTTCTTTTTTCCGGTTTGCGATTAGGAGGCCGCATGCCGCCGAATGGACCAGATCAGGGACGGGAGGCGGCGAAAGGCTGCTGCTAGCTCATGCGATCGCTACTTCACATTGATGGTTTGCCCCGCGCTGCCTTCCCGCCTGATCGGCTTGTATGCGGTTGTCAAGGTGCGCCCGCGCCCCGCGATGTGTTCTAAATCCCCTGGTTCTTCCAGGCTGTTTGCGGTTTGCGGAAAATAGGTTGCGCGTTCGTCGCGCCATGTGGGCGGCAGTGCGTTGAAGCGAGCAAGAAAGTCTGAGAAGGGATCCCTGCCGCCCACATGGCACCCAACGCGCCGCTGGGTGCTGGCTCGGTCAGGGCCTAGTCGCCATCTGGGCAACATCCAAGGCGGATAACGTCGTAGACGGCTTCCTCGGAGCGCATCTGGTGATCGAGCAGCATCTCCACGATCTGAACGTCCCTGTCCGCAATCAGCCTGTTCTTGGCGCGGTAGATCACGTACTCGCGCATGGCGCTCAGCATGTCCTCGTTGGTGTAGGCATTCGTCTTCATGTCGCCCCCTCTCGCCTCAGCTTTCAGCTCATCGTTGCGCTTCTTCAGCTTGTCCGTCATCTCTTTCACCCTCTTCGTGTCTCCAGAGAAGAGCGCGTCGGTGGCTTCCCATATGAGCTTTGCGTCCTTTTCTTCCACTTCGTTCTCCTTCCGTGTCGGCTGGTCGCCGATGTTGCCTACCCTATCCTTAGATGTTGATTTAATTAACCTCATCGATCAAAAAAATATCGCCCAAGCGGCAATGGAGAAAACGGCATACCGCCTGAGCCTGAGCCACGGTCATTACCCGCGGGTTCTCCTCGTATTGAGCATACGTTTGACGTGCAATCCCCAGGTAATTGGCTACTGCGATCTGCTTCACTCCGCGCTTTTCGCGTATCTCCTTGAGTGTTTCCATCCGTCCTCCTTTCGTTGACATCGATGTTAATTAAACCAACATAGGCATGTCAAGGAAAATTTACTAGAATGTTTAATTAAATTAACAGGGGAGGTTATCCAAATGGGGCTTTCGGGAAACATACGCAAACTAAGGCTCGATGCCGATATGACACAGGCGCAGCTTGCAGACCGGGTAGGAGTCTCTAGAGCAACGGTGACCCAGTGGGAATCTGGTTGGTCTCAGCCTAGGATGGGCGCCATAGAGAAGCTCGCAAACGTGTTCGGGGTGACGATAGCCGAAATAGTTGACGAGAAAAACGCCAAATCGAACGTGATGGGGTCAAAGTCGGGGTACGTCCCTCTAAGAGGACGAGTCCACGCTGGCACGCCAACCGATCCTGACGTTATCGACGGGAAACAGGTTGCCATACCTCAGTTCCTCATTGATTCAGACCCAGATTGCTACGCTTGCGAAAGCGAAGGCGACTGCATGAACAGGGTTTACCCAGAAGGCTGCATTATCGTAGTCAGCCCGAACAGGGAGCCGATCAACGGGAGCATAGCTGTAGTCACCATAGATGGAAGAGAGGCGGTTATGCGAAGGATGTACCGTACGCAAAGCACCCTAATCCTCTCGCCCGACTCGTACAACTCAGAGCATAAGGACATCATTATCACCGCCGACTCAGACCACACGGTTGAGTTTCACGGGAAGGTAGTCTGGTACCAGGCCGCGCATGAGATGGAGTAAACGACTATGCAATAGCAAGGTGATTTCCAGGCGTAATGCCCCACCTGAACCCCCAGTGGGCTATGCGGGGTAGTTTTTAGCTGTTGCTAATTAACGATACCTATTTGACATTCACTCTTTTTTCGGTAATGTATTTGGCAGTGATACGGCTTCGTGCTTCGTAAGTGAGGCCTTAGCCCAAGAGCTGTCAGTGTATGCTGGCGGCTCTTTTTGTTTTAAGCAGGTAATATGAAACGTAAAGCACCAGGGCGGTTCACTACGCTCGATGAGCAGATATGTAAGTTACGCCATCGAAATGTCATCGTTCCCGATGAGGAACGGGCGAAGTTGTATCTTTTGAGGGATGGATACTATTCGATGATTAACGGATATAAAGACGTGTTCATCGATAAAGGTGAGACAAACCAGCGGGGAGACGATTGGTATAAGGACGGGACTTCGTTCGAGCATTTTCTGCTTCTGTACACATTCGATAAAGCGTTGAGGCGTATCACCATGGATGCTCTTCTTAATGCCGAGGGCTTGATGAAGAGCGCAGCAGTGTATGCGTTTTGTTATTACAACAGGGATATAGAAGCGTATCTCGACCCCGCAAATTACTGCGCGAGTTCCGATTATCAAAACCGAAAGCAGTACACCAAAAACTTAATCAAGCTTCTATCGACGATGCAACGGGCTCATGACAATGTGTCGAAGGATTACGTTAGGCATTACCTCGACAATTACACCAGCGTCCCTCTTTGGGTTGTCTCGAATGTGCTGACATTCGGGAATCTGTCTAACTTTTACGACCTTCAGAAAACAGAGGTGAAGAGCGCTATTTGTCAGAACATAAGAAAGGCTGCAGAGCTAGATGTCGATGGGTTTGGCATTTCCAGTGCTCGGAAAGCGTTCAGCGTCTTGAGCATGTACAGGAATATATGCGCACACGAAGAGCGCCTATACTGTGCGCGGGTGGGTAAGCATAAAGTTTACTCATTTGGCGACATGCTTGAATGCTTGTCGCAGGTTATCTGCCACGAGGATATGTCTACATATGCTTCGGCGGTACTTAAATATATCAAGCTGATAAACGATGATGAAATAGTATCGGTGGTTTACGGCGGCTTAGGAATTGCAGAGAAGGATTTGAAATCCTATATCTGAGAATCAAGCTCTTCGTAGCTATTTAATCACTCTAAAAACGAAAGCTTATCAAGGAAAAAGAAAGGGTCCCTTGCTCTAAATCTTGGCGGATCCGCAAGGGACCGAAGGAAGCCTTCCAGAGAGCGAAAGGCACAGGTGAATATTACCATGGAAACCAAGGGCACAGGCTCCATAGTGCAGTTGGAGAAGGACAAGCCGAAAGGAAAGTGCCGCAAGTGGCAGCTCCGCGTGAGCGTGGGCATGGACCCGCGCACTGGCAGGTACCGTCAGCGCACGCGCACGTTCAGCGGCACCTACACCGAGGCGAAGCGCGCCCTACCCGACTTCATATCCGAGCTTTCAGGGCAGACGATGACAAAGAGCGGGAAGGTCCCGACCTTCGAGGAATGCGCGGATGAGTGGCTGGATCACAGGAGCCGCACGCATGAGGTGAAGGAGACGAGCATAGAAGGCTACCGCACACGGCTGCACATGCTCTCGCGCTTGCTGGGCAGCATGCGTACGGACAAGCTCACGTCGTCGCACGTGCAGGATGCGCTCCTCGCCATGATGAACGGCGACACCGCCTCCGGCAAGCCAGCTGGTGCGCAGTACATAAAGATGCTGTGGATTGCCGGCAAGACCATGTACAAGAAGTACGCCATACCCAACGGATACGCGACGGAGAATCCCTTCGAGGGCGTCTCCTCCCCATCGGTCGAGCCGCGCCAGCAGGTCGTGCTTGACGAGGAGGAGTACCAGCGCCTTGCCTCCAAGATGCGCCCAGTCCGAGACGGGTACAGGATGGGTGTGCTGCTGGCCCTCCTGGCTGGGCTGCGCCTGGGGGAATGCTGCTCGCTGACGTGGCAGGACTGGCAAGGCGGGAAGCTGCACGTGAACGGGACAAAGACCAAGGCAGCCAACGCCACCGTGCCCATATCGCAAGCGCTACAGGACGCCCTTGGCGAGTGGATGGAGCGTCAGAGCGGTGACATGATTGCCCTGGGCTTGCCATGGGACAGGTCGATGCCGATAGTGACGAACCCGATGTTCCAGCGCATGCCGAACGATTCCCTGACCGTGTGGTGGCTTCAGCACAGGGACGGCTTCGGGTTCCCTGGGATCAGGTTCCACGACCTGCGCCACGCGTTCGTGTCTCGCTGCTGCATGCTCAATCTGAATCCTAAGGTGATCCAAAAGCTTGCCCGTCACTCGACTTTCAGCGTGACGATGGACATATACGCAGCCGTGAACGACAGCGCGTTGGAAGAGGCCGTTGCGGGACTGTAGAACGATTCTTCCAAAGTTCTTCCAAGATGGAGCCGTTAAAATCGATAACAAGCGTTTGAGCTGGGGAAACAGGTTAAATATAGGCTCTATTAGTTAAACTTGAAGATCTTCTGAGCGACATGATACGCCGTCAAACCGAACTGGCGGCCTAGTGGTGTAGGAATGTTGGTGCCGGCATTCAACAGCGTATGTTTCAGCTGGCTATACAACTTCGCGTCCTTAGCCTTTAGGTACGCCCATACGTCAGCGCGCTTTTCCTCGTTTTCGGGGGTCTGCTCCATACGAAGGAACACCGAGCAGATGCACATCATCATAGAAAGATAGTTATGCATGTATTTGCGCAGATGCGAGTTTTCAACCGTATTCAAATCCACTGCATCGATCATGGTTTTGGTAACGCGAATCTGCTGATCGATACGGGAAAGCATAACCTTTTCATTGACTGATTGATCGTCGCGACCAATAAAGTAGCGATACATGTCAACATCGAAGTAGCGCATGGTTTGGACGTGCGGCAAGGGCACATACACAAACACATTGTCCACGTAGAAGCAGTGTTCAGGGAGCTTCAGGCCCATATCACGCAGCAGCTGGGTACGATAGATCACCGAGTGCATGAGCAAATACTGCGAAGAACGGAAATGCCCCACATCGGACCAACCAAACTCCTTGTCGGTCGGAAACACATTGGTGTAGCGCATAACGGTGCGAGAGTTCTCGAATACCTTTTCGTACACGTAATTGCCGATAACCATATCGGTGCCTACAGCATTGCCGCCAAGCTCTTCAGCGCGGCTCTTCTGCTCACGCAGGTACGGCATGATAACGTCCATGGCGTTCTTATCGAGCCAGTCGTCAGAATCAACCACCTTGTAGTAGTAGCCCTGGGCCGCAGCCAAACCTGCATTAACTGCAGAACCATGACCACCATTTTCTTTGTGGATGGCACGAACAATGCCAGGGTGCTCTTCTGCCAGACGATCGGCGATTTCAGCCGTATTGTCGCGAGTGGAACCATCGTTGACCAAAATGATCTCGATATCGTCGCCACAGGGCAGCAGGGAATCAACGCACTTCTCCATATAGTTAGCCGAGTTATAGCACGGCACCGCAAAGGAGATCGTTTTCATGAAGCGGCACACCTAACCTTTCCGTTCACGCCTTCAGAGATTAACCTCAAGGGCACATTATACCCACCTAGGGGCCTGCGCGCTAAAATGGAGCACGAGAGAAACATCACCCACGAAAGGAATGTTTATGACCACGCTCATCGATTCGATGGTTGAACGCGCCAAAGCCGACAAGAAGACCATCGTTTTACCCGAAGGCCACGACGATCGCATCTTGGCTGCCGCAGAAGAAACCCTGAAGCAGGGCATCGCCAATCTGGTAATTCTTGGTGACGCAGAAGAGATCAACGCCAAGGGCTACAACCTTGAAGGCGCCAAAATCATCAACCCTGCAACCTCCGATAAGGTCGATGAATTCGCAAACCTCCTCTTCGAACTGCGCAAGAAGAAGGGCATGACCGAAGAAGAAGCCCATGAGCTGGTAACGAAAGATAACATCTACTTCGCAACTATGATGGTGAAGACCGGTCAGTGCGATGGCTTGGTAGGCGGCGCAAGCTGCGCAACCGTAAAGATCCTCTCCCCCGCGCTGAAGGTTTTGAAGACCGCCCCGGGCGCTCCTATGGTTAGCTCCCTTTTCCTGATGGAAGTGCCCAACTGCGATCTGGGCGAAAACGGTGTTTTCGCCTTCGCCGACTGCGCACTCGAGATTCAGCCCACCGCTGAAAAGCTGGCGCACATTGCAAACCTCACCAATCAGTCCTTTAAGCGCCTGCTGGGCAAAGAGGCACGCATTGCCCTGCTCTCTCACTCCTCACATGGCAGCGCCAAGAATGACGACGCTCAGAAAGTCGTTGACGCTATGGCCTACATCAAGGAAAACTACCCCGATTTGAACGCTGACGGCGAACTGCAGCTTGATGCAGCCATCATTCCCGAAGTTGGCGCTTCCAAGGCTCCCGGCTCAGCAGTTGCCGGCAAAGCGAACACCCTTATCTTCCCCGACCTCGACGCCGCCAATATCGGTTACAAGCTGGTGCAACGTCTTGCGAAGGCAGAGGCATACGGCCCCATCCTTCAGGGCATTGCAGCGCCAGTTAACGATCTTTCCCGTGGCTGCACCGCAGAAGATGTAGTTGGTGTTATCGCCATCACTTGCGTTCAGGCTCAGACTCTTTAGCAGCCAGCATCACCGAGGTGCCAAAGCCAACGCTTCACACCAAGCGCAATTAATGCAGGGCATGACGAGGCAAATTGCCAGTCATGCCCTTTCCAATCTCGTTGCCCTATCCAGGAGCAACACACAAGCTAGCTTTGTCGGAACGCGCTCCTGCAAATAGCGCAAAGAGAAAGAGCCCCTACCGGGGCTCTTTCTCAGTCACGCAGGAGAACACTTGTGACGCACTATTGCTTCTTGTACTTCTTGACCAGCTGACGACCAGAAATATAGTTCATGATTTCTGTTGTACCACCAGCAAACTCATAACCCTTCAGGTCGTTCCAAATACGACCTGCATTGATTTCCTTCGTATAACCAATACCGGCATAAATGGAAAGCGCATGCTCTGCAACCTTGGTAAGGTTCTGGCATGCATACGATTTCAGCAACGCCGACTCAAGACGCGTAGACTGCCCCTTATCGAGCATGGTAGTTACCTTATAGAGACGCGTACGCACATTGTCCAAGATGGTTTCCATCTCGACAAGATGCTGTTGGATAGCGCTGATGTGGCCAATCGGCTTCTGGAAACAGATGCGCTCCGAGCAATAGGCACCCGCTTCATTCATAACAGCCTGAGCCTGACCAAGCGCCTGAGCAATAACCAGACAGCGTTCAAACTCAAGCTTTTTCATGAGGTTCTTCCAGCCTTCGCCCGGTTTGCCAAGGCGCATATCTTCAGTAAGAACCACGTTGTCGAAGAAGCAGTCTACAAACGGAACAATCTGCTGACCGATCTTTTCCAAACCGCCGAAGGTGTAACCCTCAATGTCGTTGGGAATCATCCACAATGAGTAATTATCGTTTTCGTACGACGGATCTTCATCCTTGGCAACCAAAATGGTGTATACCGCCAGATGGCCAATGGTAACCCAAGTCTTTTGGCCATTGAGCAAATAGGTGCCATCGGGCTGCTTGACGGTAACACACGTCATAGCGTTATTGTCAGAGCCAGCGCCAGGCTCAGAAATCGCAGTTACTGCAACGCTCGTGCTTGGAACGTTATTCACGACATCCATGATCTTCTTCTGCTGCTCTTCGTTGCCGAATTCGATAACGTCCATGATAGAGTTGAAATCGGTCTGGAAGGGTAAAACGCAAGTAGTGTACTCATGCAGCTTTTCCATAAGCAGAACCAACGTGAGCTTATCGCAAGGAATACCGCCAACCTCTTCAGGGAGGCCCAGGTGCATGAAGCCCAGCTCACGGAAAGCCATGGCAGCCTCTAAACTGATGTGATGATCAACCTCATAGGCCTGCTTGATAGCTTCAGGCGTGAAGTACTTTTCTGCATATTCCTTAGCACTCGCAATAAAGAGCTCCTGATCAGGCGTCAGTTCAAAATCCATTATTTCCCCCTATACATATAAACCCTCTGTAAACGCATAACGCGTTCACCCTCTGATTTTATTTTTCGGGAAACACCTGTACCAATGCGAACTGATAATAAAAAGCCGCAGAATCTATGAGAGTAGAAAATAATCCCAGGTAAACAATTTGCAAATCCATAAGAGCGAGTGACCCCGAAGACGAATTACGAAGCAATTAACTACGTAGGCATCAAATCCCCTTCAGTATTCCTGACGGATTTAGTCGGCGGGGATTCCATTCAGCAACCCCGACAGCTTTTTGCAGGGAAGAATTAGAGCGATCTTGATTGGCTACCCATCCATCCTCTCCGCAATTACTTATTAAATTTCAGGCAGTATATTAGATGTATTAATCAAAGCAATAACGCGCCCATTACCAAGGTACTTATCATGAATAGCGAGGGGAACATCGCTTTACGCCAAAGCGACCAACTAAGGAGGCGGTTATGAAAGGAAGCTCTCGCACCACGCTCACCACAGGAAATATCGGTATCCCGAAATTCGACTTAACAGGAAAAATCGCACTTATAACCGGTGTTGGCAGCGAAATCGGAATCGGGCGCGCCATAGCACGTACTTTTGCCTGGTATGGGGCAGATCTGGTAATCGCAGATATCGATGAAGAAAAAATCAAAGCGCGAGCAGGAGAAATCGCGGAAGAATCCGGTAGACGAATTGTGTCGGTATGCTGTGATGTATGCAGCAACGAGGATCAAGAAAACCTGGTAAAGATAGCCATGGAAAGTTTTGGTCGTATCGACATCCTTGTTAATGATGCAGGGGTTGTTCTAAGCAGCGACCAACTGATAGTCGACACCGACGAAGATGAATTCGATCGAGTGGTGGATACCGATTTCAAAGCAGTTTTTTTCCTCTGCAAACGCGTAGCAAAAATAATGATTCAGCAAGAGCAAGGCAATATCATCAACCTCGCTTCGGTTGTTGCCCGAGTGGCATCTACGCGCATGGCGGCTTATGCGGCAGCAAAGGCAGCTGTTGTGCAAATGACCCGTTGCATGGCATTCGAATGGTCGCGCTTCAACATCCGCGCAAACTGCATTTGCCCAGGATATATTGACACCAATATGACCCAAAGCACGCTCAATAAAGAAAAGGCTTATGAGGCAATAACCCGCCCAATTCCACATAATCGAAAAGTCGGCGACCCAATGGACATCGCTGCAACCGCACTGTTCTTAGCTTGCGATTGCTCGGACATGGTAAATGGATTTCCGCTCTACGCTGATGGGGCGCGCTCTATCTGGTAAAACCTGGGACACTATAAAGAAAAACAACCCAAGAGTACCTTCTTAGAACCACAGCCGAAACGATCAATGTCAGCAAGAAAGCAAATAAGAAAAGCCCATGATGCATAGCTATTAAGCTGCATCATGGGCTTTGGAATTATGGGATACCGCTGAAAACCAGTTATTTCGTACCGTAATGAGAAGCAGGAACAATCTGGCTGCGGTTATGGACAATATTGTAGGTATCGCGAGCAATCATATATTCCTCATCAGTAGGAATAACGATAATCGGAACCTTCGACTTATCAGATGAAATAATACGTTCAAAGCCGCGTTGCTTGTTCTTTTCGGGATCAAGGATGATGCCTAGAGGCTGCCAACCCGCAAAGATCATGCGGCGCATTTTGTCGCAATTTTCACCTACACCAGCGGAAAGAACAATAGCATCGGCGCCCGACATAAGCGCCAAACACTGGCCGATGTATTTCTTAACACGCGTAGAGTACATTTCATAGGCGAGGATCGCACGGGGGTCGCCCGCGTCGGAAGCCTCCCGAACACTACGCAAGTCGTTGCTGATGCCGGAAATGCCTAGCAAACCCGACTTCTTGTTCAAAATGGTATTCATTTCTTCAGGGGTATACCCCTCATGATCCATCAGGAACGTAACAATAGCGGGATCGATAGAGCCAGAGCGCGTACCCATCATCAAGCCATCAAGTGGGGTAAAGCCCATGGTGGTATCGATTGGTCTGCCATGGTCTACCGCCGTAATAGAACAGCCGTTGCCCAAATGACAGGTAATAAGACGGATTTCGTTAAGGTCTTCGCCTAAGATAGCCGCCGCACGCTCGCACAAATAGCGATGAGAGGTGCCGTGGAAACCGTACTTGCGGATGCCGTACTTTTCGTAGTACTCGTAAGGGATAGGATACATGTACGAATACTGTGGAAGCGTCTGGAAAAACGAGGTGTCAAACACGGCGACCATCGGCGTTTCGGGCATCAGGGCACGACATGCATTGATGCCAGCAAGTGCAGCTTTGTTATGGAGCGGTGCAAGCTCTGCCAGATCGTCGATCTTGGAAATTACATCGTCATCGATGAGCGCGGACTCTTTGAAGAACTCGCCACCATGAACGATGCGATGGCCAACAGCCGCAATATCGTTCATGTCTTTAATGACGGCATTGGGACCTGTACTCAGGATATCCAGAACCACACGCATAGCAGCAGTATGGTCTGGCAAGGGCAATTTGTACACGAATTCGTTTTCATCGATGCCGTGCTTATGGAGGGACTGCTCGCTGCCAACGCGCTCGCACAAGCCCTTCGCTAGCACCTTGTTGCTGGCAATATTAACCAACTGGTATTTCAACGAAGATGAGCCTGCGTTAACGACAAGAATGTTCAAAACCAATCCCCTCCTAGAGTGGTCGATTGCAGAACCTATTTTACGCAAAAACGACTTGAGCCGTATTCCACTGCAAGTGATTTTACGGTGACTGGTGAACGGCAGAAATGGCGCTTCAAAAGGAGCGTATACGCAGACGAACGGCGTACAAAGGATAGTTGCCGTCAAATAATCTCCACGTATGCGCCACCGTAAAAAGCAGGGAATATTACAGAACGTGCTCGCCCAAGTTCTTGCCACCCAAAATATGAAAGTGAAGATGGAAAACCGTCTGGCCAGCATCTGCGCCCGTATTTACCACAACACGGTAGCCAGATTCGTCGATGCCTTTGAGCTTGGCGATTTCAGGCACACGAGCCATCAGCTGGCCTAGAAGATCTGCCGGAACTCCATCGTTGAGTGAAGCGAAATGCTGCTTGGGAACGATAAGCGTATGAACGGGCGCTTCGGGGGCAATATCGTCAAACGCATAGCAAACATCGTCCTCATACACCTTCGTAGAAGGAATAGCCCCTTCGATAATGTTGCAAAACAGGCAATCGGCCATGGTCGGTTCCTTTCAAAAAGCCATGCACATCGGCACATGGAATGGACATATCAGGTTTACGCCTTCTGCAGCGTAGTGTCTACCACATCATCGTTTACGGGCACGCCAAGTTCGCCCTTCAACACATCAACACGCTGCTGGGCGTTTTCCAGGCGACCGCGCAAAAAGCGGATAAGAACGATCCCGCGCTCGTATTTGACGAGGCTTTCTTCAAGCTCAAGCTTGTTGCTTTCCAGAGCTTCCACAATCTGACCAAGCTCGGTAATTGCCTCACGAAACGTTAGATCGACACTTTGTTCTTCACTCATGGGAATCCTCCAATGAAAGTAATTCTGACAAACCGGAAGCCACTTCCCCCTCAACACGGCAGGAAAGGGCACCGTCTAATAACTGAACCTCGACCAAATCGCCTGGCTGAACCTCGGTTACGCTGCGTAAAACACTTCCCTCCTCGTTACGCGCAATAGACCAACCGCGCTCCAAAATATGCAGCGGCGAAAGGTCATTCAGGCGCGAGGCGGCCATAGCAGCCTCCGAATAATAGGTGTCAAGCAGCGTTTTTCCCAAGCGTGACAGCGATTCAGCCCCCAAATCCACTTCATGCGTCGGTTTGACCAACATGGCTTCTCCGCAAGCTTTCAACGAAGCCGAGGCGCGCATGAGTTCGCTTTCAGCCACTTGCAAAGAAAACGGCAAAGACGCCTGCAGACGCGCCGTATACGACTCGAGACGCTCCTGCTGAGACAAGGCAATATGCGAACCCAGTCGGTCTAAGCGGATTGTAAGCTGAGCCAGAGCATCTGCAGAACTGCCAACCTGCAGCCCAGCGGCACGTTCCATACGGTCTTGGTAAAGATCGAGCATGCGAGCGTCGGCTTCGTACATTGAAGCAGGATCGCGTAAAACGGGCCGGGAAGCCATCGCGTCCAAATACTCAACCGAACGGTTGAGACGATTAACCAAGCTTTTATCCATACGGGAAAGCAGCGTATCCACCAATGAGTTCAGCTCGGCAGAATCGGGCGACACAGCGAGAGCTGCCTGGGTTGGCGTAGACGCTCGGTAGTCGGACACCATGTCGGCAATGGTGGTGTCGGGTTCATGCCCAATGCCCGTTACCACAGGAACAGGACAAGCGGCAATAGCACGAGCCAGACCTTCGTCATTGAAAGGCATAAAGCTTTCGAACGAACCACCACCGCGCAAAAGCAGGATAACCTCGACACCGGAATCGCAAACCAGCTGCAGGGCATCGGTCATATCGCGCGCCGCAGTAGGCCCCTCAACCGGCACGCCGGCAACAACCATGCGCGCCAAAGGAAAACGTCGGCGGAACGTGCGCAGGGCATCGTGCACTACTGCACCGTTTGGGGAGGTAACAATGCCCACGGTAAGGGGAATTCGGGGAATGGGACGCTTGCGGGATGCGTCCATGAGCCCTTCGGCCTTGAGCTTTTCGGCTAACTGGGCTACCTGCTGGCGAAGAGCCCCCTCACCAGCAAGCTTGATACCATAAACGTTGAAATCAAGCTTGCCAGAACGAGCGAATATGTTGAACTTGCCCGTTAACTCGACCTTAGCGCCGATAAACAACTTCACACCGCTGGTTTGATAGCGGTTCTTCCACATCAGGCACGTCATAACCGCACCCTCATCTTTGACCGTAAAGTACACGGCCTTGTAGCCAGGCTTATCGGAAAGTTCGCTGACCTCTCCCATTACGTGGAACGTATGGTTCTTCAGAATGGAATTTGCAATATTGGTAACTTCGGTAACGGAAAGGATATCCGATTCCCTCTTTGACGAGGAAGCGCCCCCTGCCCCGCTCACAGCAAACCCAGGGTCGGCAGAACGATACGTTGCCGCACGCGCCGCAGCGCTCTTGGCAGCCGCAACCACATCGTCGTGGGTTGGGGCAGCCTGTCCACCTCGGGGCGAATCTATATAGCCAAAGCCACTCATATCTGGCGTGCTGTCACGCGCCATGGGTTAATTCTCGTTATTAAACGCAGAGAGGTAATAGAGCAGCTGCAGAATCGAAACGAGAGCAGCAGCCACATAGGTAAAGGCGCACGCACGAAGCACATTCCAAGCACCGGCCTGTTCGCCACCGGGAATACCCGTTTCGGCCATATAGGACAACGCACGGCGACTAGCGTTGAATTCCACAGGCAGCGTGACAATCTGGAACAGGACCGCAAAAGCATAGAACACAATTGCCAGGGTTACCAACCCGGCCATATTCAGGAAGATACCCACAAGAAGTAAAATAAACCACGTATTGGTGGCAAACTCAACCACAGGAACAAGAGCGCCACGCGCCTTCATGGGCGCATAACCCATTGCATACTGACATGCATGACCCACCTCGTGGCACGCTGTAGCAGTAGCAGTAATAGAAGAGCCATCAAAAACATCGTAAGAGAGCGTTACTGAATTGTCTTTAGGGTTAAAGAAATTCTGATCAGAACCACCACGATGCACCTGCACACCTTCAATTCCGTAATAGCTCAGCATGCCAACGGCAACCTGATAGCCCGTCATGTGGCTGGAATTAGGCACATGCGAGTACTTCTTAATCTGATGGTTAACATACCAGGTGGCAAACGCGCCGATCGCAACAGTAACAACCAGGATCAGCAAATAACTCATATGCATTGGATGGTCTCCCAATTAGCTCAAATTCGTACACTAAAGTCCAAAATAGGATAACGGCATTTATTCCGCTGATTTGCGAGGACGATCGATAACCAAGTTTCCGTCATCGAGTCGTAAAGAAAACTCACCGTTCAGAAATGCGGAAAGTTCCTTGCCTACCACGCGATAGCGCCAACCAGTAAGCAATTCGCAATCTTCCTCATGGCCACGCGCAAGCTTCATGAGCTCATTTTGCGGAGCCAACGTTTGCGGAGCAATACGATTTTGGCGAGCACGCAGATGGACGATGGCGTTCATCAAATCGACTGCAATGTCGACGTTGGCCTCGCTCTTGTGGGCCTTCTGAACCACAGGAAGATCTTCTTCCGCACATTCCAACCCGCATTTGATGCACTTCAGCACAATGCGACCTTCAGCAGGACGCAAGCTTTCACGCATGCCGCGCACCATGTACAACTCATCCAAGGTTCGGGCTTCACGGCGGCACGCTTCTACGATTTGCTCGTCAGAAACAACCCATTTTCGCGGGATATTTGCTTTTTGGGCACGCTCTTCACGCCAAGCAGCAAATTCCCGCGCTGCAGCAATTTGACGAGGAGTGAGTTGGTTCACGCGACGCAGCTTGCGCCATCGCGTACGTGGATCGATTTTATATTTTTTGGGATTGGATATTTCCGCAAACGCATCATCCAACCAGGAAAGACGACCCTTTTCCTTCAAGCGGCTAACCATATCGCGATAGATCTTCGGCAGATAGGCTACATCGTCTGCAGCGTATTCCACCTGCGAGGCAGAAAGTGGCCTACGCGACCAATCGGTAAACGAATCCTTTTTCGGCAGAGTAACCCCACAGAAGGTATGGACCAGCGAGGCGTACGATGCTTGCTGTGTTTTGCCCAACAATGCAGCAGCAACCTGCGTATCGAAAACCGGCGTGGGAACAACGCCAGTTTCGTGATACAGGATCTCGATATCCTGAGAAGAAGCGTGGAAAATCTTCATGATATTCGGGTCGGAGAGCGCTGGGGCCATCACCGACAGGTCGCGAATTCCCAGCGGATCGATAATGGCAACTTCACCTTCAATAGCGATCTGCACCAAACAGAGCTTTGCGTAATACGTTTTCTCACGCAAAAACTCGGTATCTATAGCCATGTAGGGACTCTTGGCGCAGCGCGCCATAAAATCCCGTAAAGCAGCGTCGGTTTCGACGAGCATTGAACACCCTTCATGTCGTTTTATCGAACAACACCCGCGGTTATGCTCAGCCCATGGGCGTTTCGCTCCGCAAGCGGTCATATCATGTACCATTGCATGGTAACAAAAGGGGTGACCGTGAAAGTACTCGTCATACATAATCTACGCTCTGGCCTCCGCAACGGCGCGGTATATGACTTCATGCGCAGCTACGCCGAGCAAGGCGACTCCGTTACCATCCGCTCTTTCGGACCGGATATTGAACTTGCGCCACTGCTCGAAGACGCCGCCGAATACGACTTCGTGGTAGCGAGCGGCGGCGATGGAACCATCGCTTCGGTAAGCTATGAGCTTCGCAATACAGGGATTCCCATCCTTCCCTTCCCTGCTGGCACCGCGAATCTCTTGGCGCTTAACCTGTTCGAGCCCAATGAATCGCACGCACTATGCAAGCTGGTAGACGAAGCGCTTACACTCGACTTCGACATGGGTGAAATCGAAGCAGCCGACGGCACGAAGCTTGGCTTCACCATCATGGCAGGTTGCGGCTACGACGAGCTGATCATGCGCAACGCCACTGGCAATAAGCACCTTTTGGGTGATATGGCGTATTTCGAAGCCGCCTTCTCCAACCCTAAACCACAAGTTTCCACCTTCACCCTCACTATCGACGGCGAAACCGTGGAAGTGTCGGGCATCGGTGTTGTGTTGGCAAATTTCTCGAAGATACAGTTCGACCTTCAGGTAGCAGACGAAAACCTTCCACGCGACGGAAAACTCGATGTGGTTGTGCTGAAAACGGAAAACGCTATACAGCTTATACCTACGCTTATGGCCAAGGTGTTCGACCATACAGGCTCACTCGCTAAAAAGGTTGGCGGTCTTGAGATTTACCGCGGCAGCGAAATCCGCATCGATGCGGAGCCTGCGATGCGTATCGAATACGATGGCGAACCTACGGAGGTCACGACGCCCATCATCGCCCGATCGCTTCCTGGGTCGGTACGATTTGTTGTGTCCGACGAATGCTTCAAACATTTCAGCCACGAGCAATAGCCTGTCAGCAATTTGAATCCAGCGCATCCTTAAGCAAACAGCCCTCGACTCATACGAGCCGAGGGCTGTTCTGTGATTGGCTAGAAAAAACGAGCGGCACTAAGGTTTATCGCTATATAACTTCCTTGTTGCCTGAATCCCTTTTCAAGCTCTCAGCTTCCATCAAAGCGTTTGCCAGCTGAATAGTGTCGGTGTTTTGGGGATCATAACCACGAGCACGCATGATTTCGAGATTTTTGCGCATCGTCCACTCCTGATAGTTCTTGTTGTAGCGCATCTGTATAACCTCAAGAACGATGGCGAAGACCATAGCGAAGTACACCATGAGCTTCTCCGCATGCATATCGAGCACCTCGATACCAGAGTTGATGCCCAAGCCATCGAGCACCAGCAGAACACCGATGACGGTGATGAACACCAAGGCCAAAATCTTCATTTCGGTATGAGTGTTGATGAAGTCGGAAATAGGGTCGATAAACACCATCATAAGGAACACCGCGAGCATAACCGCGATGATCATAACGATAAGGTGGTTTGCCAGGCCAACAGCAGTAATTACTGAATCGATTGAGAATACGATGTCCATGACCATAATGGTGGCCACAGCGCCAGCAAGCCCGATGGTTTTACGGGGCTTGTCCGCATCTCCCTGACTTTCCTTTTCCTCTGAAAGCTTGAGCACATCACGAAGTTCCACAATGCCCTTATAGATCAAGTACAAGCCGCCCAAGAAAAGAACAAGGTCTCGAACGGAAAGCCCGAATTCAGCACCGTTGATATAAAGACCGGGAATAGTAAACAGCTTGTCGGTCATGTGAACAAGGAACGAAGCAAAGCAGAGGAACACAACGCGCGAAACCAATGCGCCAAGCAAACCGAGCTTGCGACCAATATGCTGCTTTTCCGGAGGGAGTCGATCACTGGTAAGAACGATGAACACCAGGTTGTCTACACCAAGCACAATTTCCAAGAACATCAGCGTAACCAAGCTGATCCATGCCTCTGGTGTGGCGAAGATCGAAAGATCCATTTACACACTGCCTTTCTTTGCCCTTAACCCGACCATAAAAAAACTCACGGCACCCAGAAGCTGAACGAATGCTTCTGGGTACCGTGAGTCTCGTTATTGAAGACACGCCAGACTTGCAGCGAATGCAAGCCATGCTTGTTGACGGGCCACATATATATTATGCCAACTACTCCCCCACAGGGTGCTGCTATCTTATCACGAAGATGGGCTTCAAGCTCAACGTTGTGACGCAACAGAAAATCATCACGGTTGGGTCATGCCATCCAATCGATACATAAGCTTAAAGATAGACAAGCTCATTAGAGTCAAAAAAGAAGGCGCCCAGGACGCCTTCATAAAGTGCTAATTCATGTATAACGTTGTACCCATGTCCAAACCCCATGCGGTAACTACATACGGATCGCACGATGCAGGACCGTCATCTTCGTTAGCCAAGGTTGCCATAAGCGTATGGCTGCCGAAATCATGAAGGTTGAAAGTGGTTCGCTGCCCAACGGTACACTTATGAACTTCTGCAGGTTCGGGATCGTTTGAAGGATCGCCATCGGTTAAGAGGTTGGCTACATCGCCGTTGTACAAAGCAACCGAAACTTCCTTGCCATTCAAATCCGCGTTAGCAGAGTTAATGCCAACATTGATCGTACCTGCAAGCGCTTGCAGGAAGAAATACCCGATCAATACAAGCAGCACCAAACCGAAGACCAGCTTCAGCAGAAACATCTTCAAGGTCTGCCCGCCTGGAATGCCATTTGTGCTTTCCTTCGCCACAGGCTTTTTCACTCCAGAACGTATTTCTGCCCTTCGAGCAATTTCAGCACGGGCGGCGGCTACGCCCTCGGAAATACTTTGCGATCCAGTATTTCCTTCTTCTGGATTGTTCTCCTCTTCATGCGCCATGCGCGTCCCCTTCCCCTCTTGAAAAACAACGCTATTGTACCTGAAATGAAAGAAGCCCTTGCAGCTAACTGCAAGGGCTTCGATGTTTCAATGGAGCGGACGACGGGGTTCGAACCCGCGACCCCAACCTTGGCAAGGTTGTGCTCTACCAGCTGAGCCACGTCCGCGCGCAAGAAAGTATTATACGGAAACCAGTTTTTCGCGCAACCCCTTTTTTGATTTTTTTACGCATCCGCTCTTTAACTAACGCGCACGACAAAAACGAGCAAATCAAAAAGAGAAGGAGCATGCCTAGCACACCTGGCCTCATCCGCTCCCCCTACGGAAACGAAACCATCCCTGAGACTATTCGGTAAATGGCATCCTAATTATTTCAGCCGCCCAGAAACCCGCCAGAGGAAAATTGCGGAGAATGCACAGCCATACCTGCAAGTTAACGCTGGGTCACTCACGCCCCCATATGTTTATATAGTGTTAAAAACAATGACTAGAACCGAAGTTCGAGAAATCCTCACCGAATTGCGAGCCGCGCTATAAGGGCTATTTTGATTATCTTTGCAGGGGATCACACAGAGAGAGAGACGTCTTCGGAAGTGGGCTCCGAAAAAACAACGTCGCCAAACCAAACTAGCTCAATCGGGCGATATCCGGGGGGGAGCACGCCGACATTCACCAACGATCGGGGGGGGCGGGGATGGACAATCCGTTTAATTCAATTACGCTGTCACAGCTTTACAATTTTCACGTCTTATCGAGAACGTTGCATTTCACTGAAGCAGCAAGAGAGCTCTACATTACGCAGCCAACACTAAGCGCTTCCATCAAAGCCCTCGAAACCGAACTCGATACTCCTCTTTTAATCCGCGAAGGAAGAAGAAATGTAAGGCTAACGAAGCAGGGAAAAGAACTCGACGAAAAACTTGGGACCATTCTTAGGTCGCTCGACGAAGCACTCGACGAGACTCGGAAAAAGGGGTCATCGGCAGATTCCACGCTAAACCTTGGCACAATACCTACTATTCAGTACGACTTCCTTCCCGCACTGCTCACGGAATATTGGAGGATCCATAGCTACGAAACAAAGATCAGGATCTCCGTTGAGTTCTCGCTCCCCCTTTTAAAAGGGTTGCGCCAGCAAAACTACGATGCCATCTTTGCGGCATTCGTCCCCGATGAAACCGATCTCGAGTTCATTCCTGTTCTCGGAAAACGACTGGTCGCAGTTGTTCACAACGCAAGTTATTGGGCAAAAAAGAACTCTTTTTCGCTCAAATACCTCGACCACGTTAAATATTCGACATATACCCCAGGAACACCGATCGGCAACGAAACAAAACAGCTTCTTGATCGGTACGAAGCGCCAGCGCCAACCTTGACCTTCGACGATGAGTTTATGCTCTCAAACACCGTCGTTGCTAACAGGGAGCTTGTCGGCATCATGCTGGACACATGTCAGATAGATCCTTTCAAAGACAGGGTCACCATTCTTCCCATCGAAGAAGTTAGCGATAATTGGCACTCCATTTGCCTTGTCCATGACCCCCGATTACACCAGAGCAAAGCAACCCAGCGCTTTATTGATGTAACACGATCTTTTTCCGAAAAATACCTAGCTGCAACCCTTAAAAATGACAATTAATTCGCTTATTGATAAGTGCGCTATTATTCCCCTTTTCTCCTATTAAAAGGCCGGAGGAATTAATTCCCCGTCTTGCTATTCTTTCCTCATTACCATCCTTTCTAATGGGGAGTGTGAGTACTGTGGGGAATAAAGTTTTTGATAGCGTGACTATCCTCGATTTAACACGCTATTTGCCTGGAGGGTATTCCACCCAGGTGTTTGCTGATTTCGGAGCGAAAGTCATCAAGGTTGAAGACACGAATACGGGAGACTTCTGCAGACGCGAACCCCCTCTAAATAATGGTGCGAGCTATTACTTTACAGCGCTCGGACGCAATAAGAAAAGCATCTCGATCAACCTTAAAAACAGCGATGCGCTCCAGGCATTTTATTGGCTTGTCCACGAAGCAGATGTGGTTATAGAGAGCTTTCGACCAGGTGTAACAAAAAAACTTAAAATCGACTACGACACCCTTCGGGAGATCAATCCGCAGCTCATCTATTGCTCCCTGTCGGGTTACGGCCAAAACGACCCTAGAAGCCTAAAACCACTTCATGATCTAAACATGCAGGCACAAAGCGGATACCTCTCCTTAAACGGAGGAGTGAAGGCGCCTTTGCATCTTTGCGATCTCGCTACAGCGATGGTCTCTTGCCAAAGCCTCCTTGTCGCTCTCTACGATAGGGAAAAAACAAACAAGGGGCGCTACATTGATATATCAATGTTCGATTCGTTTGTATGGTGGAACTCGATGCTGGACAGTCGTTGGTTCTTCCAAGACCGGGAGCTGTCAGAATCAACAATCGCCTACCCAGACTCTTGCCCCTTCTATAACATTTTCGAGACAAAGGACAAAGGAAAACTGTCTGTGAGCCTCGTGGAAGACAAATTCTGGGATTCCTTCTGCGACTTGGTAGAAAAGCCTGAGCTCAAAGACCGCTCAAAAGAAGGAACCTACGAAAAGACCAAGGAAATTTTTTCCTCAAAAACTCTTTCCGAATGGATGGAATGGCTCAAAGATAAAGAACTTTGCATCGCACCAATAATCGATAAAACCAAAGCGATCGATCAAATCGCAACGCTTGAGCCCAACATGATCTCATATGTTGAATTTCCCTCGATTGGAACCGTTCTCCAAACCAATCTCCCACATGCCATAACCGGCCTACAACCAAAAATTAAAGAGTTTTCTCCCCCACCAAAACTCGGAGAGCACTCAAGGGAAATCCTTCGAGAGGCTGGATTTACCAATGAAAAAATCGAGGCCCTTATCAAGACGGGCGTTATCCGCGACACGGAGTAGTCCCTCATTCAGCCAACATGGTCTAGTTACCACAGAAAGCCTAGACGATACAGCCGCCTAGGCTTTCCAATTCTCGTGCTCAATATAGAAACGAAGCAAAACTCCCACCACCGAGCCTTATCGAACAATAGATACATATCAAAACCAAATCAAAGTAGGCTATCCCATTACCCATCAATAAACTACTTCAGACCCAATAAACACCTCTCGCACAACCGAACACCTATTTGGATCAGCCTCAGTTTAAACTGTGTCTCCTCGAACAGATAGATCACGACAAGAGGACGACGTTGCCGCGCCCAAGCTCAATCCGACCATGCCCCAAATCCCCTCTGCTACCATCATCCCCAGTCGGTTTCAAGACAATGAAAAGCCTAGGCGCAAACACGCCTAGGCTTTCCTGATGCTGCTAACCCCGATCAACTGTCGAAG
>UQVJ01000013.1 GCA_900544455.1 uncultured Eggerthella sp.
GCCATTGCCGAGGCGACGCGTGCCTTTTCCATTGAAGGAGCACCTATCGACGAGCTCTCCAATGCCATCCGTTCTGCACTCGAAGACTCGAATCCCCAGCTTGCCGAAGCATTTGCCGCCAACGGACTCGACATTGCCGCAAACCAGGACAAAGCCGCTTCGGTGGCGGGAGCACTTTCCGATCGCTACACCCTGCCGCAAAATGCGCTCTCTCACCTACAGGACTGCACGCCTATCTTTACCACAGGACGCATTTCAGTAGGGGTCGTGGGCGGATTTGCCCTTGTGGGGCTTATTGCCCTGGGATTCTTAGCAGGACGCAAGGGCGCAGGGCGCGCAATGCAATTGGGCGCCGCCATAGTTGCCGCAACGTTGTTGGCTCTCGCCGCGTGGGCGATCACCGATTTCGACGGCCTCTTCACTTGGATGCACCAGATGCTGTTTTCGCAAGGGAATTGGACATTCAGCGCAAGCTCACTATTGATTCAGCTGTTCCCCGAGGCGTTCTGGGCGGCCATGGCGGCACTCTGGGTTATCTGCAGCCTTATCTGCGCCGCCCTATGCGGGCTTCTAGGAAAGATCATCGCGCACTAAACTGGGAAATAGGGGCAGGTCCCATTTTCCCACCTGGGTATTGTGCACAAAAAGAGAACCCTGCTTGCGGCTATTGCGCAAGCAGGGTTCTCTTCGTTGGGCGAGAATATGGGATATGTTCCCAGTCTTTTCCCTCAGACCCGCATGGCTATGCCAGACGGCTCTGAAGCTCTTTCGCAGCTGCCGCTTTATCAAAGTTGCCGCCCGTTTTCTGGGTAAGGGCGCCCATCACGCGGCCCATTTCCTTCTTTGTGGTTGCACCGGTTTCGGCGAGCACTTCACCGATCAGGGCCGAAAGCTCTTCACCACTAACCTGCTTAGGAAGGTACTCTTCCAGGATCTTCACCTGCTCGGAAAGCGTATCGGTGCGATCTTGGTCGTTGCCTGCCTTGATGGAACCATCAAGGGTTTCCTTCGTCTGCTTGATAGTGCGCTTCAGCATGGCGTCAACATCGGCATCGGTAATCTCGCGACGCTCATTTACCTCGATATTCTTAATCTCGCCCAGAACCTGGCGAAGAATGGCCAAGCGAGCCTTGTCCTTTGCCTTCATGGCTGCCTTGATCTCATCGCGCAATTCCTGATAGTTCATATGTTCCTCCTAAGTTGACCGCATCCCATTATACGCGTCGAACGAAACGGACAGCAGGAATCACCGAGCTCTTGCCTTGGAGGAGTACAATCACCTAGCCGCGAACAAACGCAGTAACGCATCAAAGAAAGGAACCCCATGGGCATAGCCGATCGCTGGATCACCCTTTTCAATAAACCTATTCCCAATGTCATTCTCCGCCTGGTGGTGCTGTTCGGTGGGTTTCTTTCCATGGCCATGTCTATTGCGTTGATGCGAACAACCGGTCTGGGAAACTCCCCTATCTCATGTATTCCCGCAACGCTTTCCTACCTTGTGCCGCTATCTCTTGGCACCATCACCTTCATCATGAACACCTGCTTTTTGATTGTGCAGGCAATTCTGCTACGCCGTGATTTCAATCCCGTACAGCTCCTGCAAATCCCCTTCACGTTCGTGTTTGCCTTGATGATCGACCAGCTTTTACCTTTCTGCGAAACACTGCCCATGCAGTATTACCCTGAGCAACTAGGGTGGAACATCCTGGGTTGCTTCCTGCTCGCCATGGGAGTGTTCCTGCAGGTCAAGGCGAGCTTTATCACCCTGCCTGGAGAAGGAATTGTCCTTGCCATCGCAAAAGCGGCGAAAAAGCCCTTCCCCAAATGCAAGATTGCATTCGATAGCTCCATGGTTGTGGTTTCCGTGGTCATATCCTTCATGGGTCTGGGGTATCTCCAGGGCGTTCGCGAAGGCACCATCATCACCGCCCTTGCCGCAGGAACCATTGTTGCCCTTATCGGCAAACTGCTCCCCCATTTCGACCGTTTCTGCCCTGTTGAAGGTCACATCAGCTTCATCATTAACGTACCCATGAGCAACGATGAGCAGCCAAACGCCCCAGAAAACGAGGGGCAGCCACCTCTGGTTATCGCTATCGAGCGCCAATACGGCTCGGGTGGACGCGAAATCGGCACCTTGGTAGGAAAAGAACTCGGCATACCCTCGTTCGATCACACGCTCATCGACCTCACCGCGCAAGAGTCGGGGTTCCCTCCCGCTTACGTCAAGCAGCACGAGCAGGAAGTTCGTCGCGGCTTGCTGTATAACCTTTACATGCAGAACTACCGCAGCGTTGGCGCTGAACCCGAGCAGATGGACGACATGTGGCTTGCACAGGCACGTGCTATCACCAAGCTGGCAGACGAGGGTGCCTGCGTTATCGTAGGGCGTTGCACCGGCGCCATCCTGAGGGGCCGAAAGAATGTGCTCACCGTCTTCGTCCACGCACCGCTAGAAGATCGCATCAACCGCGTAATGGACCGCGATGGACTCAGCCCGAAGGAAGCCGCCGAGCGAATCAAAGCCATCGACCGCGAGCGCGCCGAGCACAGTCTCCGTTTTGCGAACACCGCATGGAATGCCGCCGAGACACATCACCTGATAGTGGATTCCTCAATTCAGAGTCCGAAAGATACCGCCAAGCTCATTGCGGGCCTTGCGAAGAAAGCATTCCCCGACGCACCCCTTTCGCCCTGCCCCGAAAAACCCAAGAAGAAGAGCTAGCGAAACGCGCCTTGTCTGCGCACAGGCGGCGAAGTGACGTCCATGCAAAGCAGTCATCGCAGTCGAACGGCCCTGCCTGCACACGGGCGGCAAGGCGGACGCGCCTTGCTTCCGCTCGGAGCCAGACAGTTGCCTCGTCTACCCCCGAGCGGCAAAGTGGAAAATGGGATCTGCCCCCTTTTTTCCCATCACATTTTCTCTATGTTCGAGGACTAGCATGGGATGGTAATCCATCTATTCCATATGCTGCTGCGCCCACTTCTGTGGGCTTTTCTGCGTGAAAGGAGACCCGTGAGACCCACCCAGGCCTGGCACTCATTTTTTGACAGATCAACTCCCAATGTCATACTCCGGCTTATCGTTATGCTTGCTGGCGTTGCCGTTGTCTCAGCTTCAGTGGCGCTTACGCGCGCAACCGGACTCGGAACCTCGCCGGTATCGTGCTTCCCTGCCACGCTTTCGTATCTCACGCCCCTCACCATCGGCACGTGGACCTTTATCATGAACGTTGTATTCGTGCTGATCCAAATCGCCCTGCTGCGTCGCGACTTCAACCCCGTGCAGCTGCTGCAGATACCCTACGTTTTCGTATTCTCGGCACTCATCGATGCGTTCGTGCCCCTCTGCGAGCTTATTCCCATGGGGAACTACGCACTGCAAATCACCTGGAGCGTTGTCGGCTGCTTCATGACGGCATTCGGCGTATTCCTGCAAGTAAAGGCAAGTTTCCTTACTCTGCCCGGGGAAGGCATCAATTTAGCCATATCACGCGTTACCAAAATCGCATTCCCTAAAGTCAAAGTTGCCTTCGACTGCACCAATGTGGTTGTCGCTGCCGCAGTTTCGCTGGCATGCTCTGGCGCTTTGTACGGCGTGCGCGAAGGCACCATCCTAGCAGCATTGGCAGTAGGCAGCATCGTGGCATTATTCAACAAGCTGCTGCCTCGGTTTGAGCGTTTTTGCCCCACGCGCGGGCACATCACCCTCACTGCAGCCACCATGGCAGCCCCCGACGAAAGCGCATCCCCCTCTTCCGAAGAAGGCGACAACACACCACTTGTCATTACTATTTCCCGCCAGTTTGGCTCAGGTGGCCGCGAAATTGGGCAAGCACTGGGCAAAAACTCAACATCCCTGTGTTCGACGAAACGCTAATCGAACTCACCACAAAGGAAGCCGGTCTTACTTCTGCCTACGTCCGCAAACACGAGCAGGAAGTTCGCAAAGGAGTGCTGTACAACCTCTACATGCAGAACTATCAGAGCATCGGGGTGGAGCCCAGCCAACTCGACGATCTGTGGTTGGCCCAAGCCCACACAATCACAAAACTCGCAAATCAAGGGAGCTGCGTTATCGTTGGTCGCTGCGCAAACGCCATCTTGAAGGAACGCCCCTGCACCTTCAACGTATTCATCCACGCACCGCTCGTACCCCGCATCGGTCGCGTTATGAAGCGCGAAAACATCGACCATATGGAATCCGCAGCCATGATCGAGCGCGTCGATGCCGAACGAGCCGGGCACTGCAAGCACTTCACCAATACCATCTGGGGCAAAGCAGATGCCTACCACCTCTCGCTTGATTCTTCGCTCGAACCGAGCGAAGAGAACGCCAAGATCATTGCCAACCTGGCTCGCGCAGCATTCCCCAAAGCGCCGCTTTCTCCCTGCCCGGAAAAGCCAAGGAAGAAGAGCTAACGAAACACGCCTCCCCCGTACAATAAAGGCGAAGTGGGAAAATGGTGCCTGTCCCTATACTCCCACTTCGCTTCTTCCGCACCCTCAGGTGGTGCTTTCGTCAAATTCGCAGAAACCGCAACATAAATAGGAGCACCGCTTTGGGTCGTTTATCGGCGGCTCTTCGTTTATCATTTAGACCATACGACTTGAAAGGAAATGAGCTTGATGACAGACCAGTCTAAGCCTGTTCGCGTCCGCTTCGCCCCCTCGCCTACCGGCGAGCTGCACATCGGCGGAGCACGCACTGCTATCTATAACTGGGCGTTCGCCCGCGCCATGGGCGGCACCTTCATTCTCCGCATCGAGGACACCGATCCCGAGCGCTCCACCGAAGAAAACAAGCAGGTTATCCTGCGCTCGATGAAATGGTTGGGGCTGAATTGGGATGAAGGCCCCGAAGTTGGCGGCGAGTTCGGTCCTTACCTGCAAACCGAACGCTTCGACACTTACAAGGCAGCTCTTGAGAAGCTGAAGGAAAAGGGCGCCGTATATCCCTGTTTCTGCACTCAGGAAGAAATCGCTGCAAAGCGCGCCGAAGCCGAAAAGACCGAAGGCGGCTATTCCGGCTACGACCGCACCTGTCGCGGCATTAGCCCTGAAGAAGCACAGCACCGCATCGATGCAGGCGAACCCCACGTATGGCGCCTTAAAGTTCCCGAAAACCACGGGCCCATCGAGTTCGACGATGCCGTATACGGCCATATGTCCTTCCCTGCCGACGTCATGGACGACATGATCCTCGTTCGCACCGACGGCACGCCCACCTACAACTTCGCGGTGGTATGCGACGACGCAAACATGCAGATCAGCCACGTTGTCCGCGGCGACGATCACCTTTCCAACACCCCACGTCAGATCCTGATTTACGAAGCTTTGGGCTACGACATTCCCGTATTTGCCCATCTTTCCATGATCCTGGGCCCCGATGGCCGCAAGCTCTCCAAACGCCGCAACGCCACTTCGGTAGAGCAGTACAAGGAACTGGGCTACCTGCCTGACACCCTGGTGAACTTCCTCGCGCTTCTGGGCTGGTCGCTCGACGGAGAAACCACCATCATCCCGCGCGACGTGCTGTGCCGCGAGTTCAGCCTCGACCGTATCACGCGCAAGGATGCCATCCTCGACGAGGCCAAGCTCGACTGGATGAACGGCGAGTACATCAAGAACATGGGCGCTGCTGCATGGGTTGACGCCACCGCACCCTTCCTGGTTGCCGCCGGCCTTACCACCGAAGAAGAGGTCGCCGCCAAGCATGATTGGTTCGAAAAGCTCTATCCCCTCGTTGCCGAGCGCATGAAGCGCTTCACCGAAGCCCCCGAAAAGCTGGCATTCATCTTCGACGGCCCCAAGGTTACGCTCGACGAAAAGTCGGTTAAGAAGAATCTGCTGAAAGAAGGCTGCCGCGCCGACGAGGTTCTTGCGGAAGTGCGCGCCATCCTGGCTGACGAATCCATCGAGTGGGCATGCGACCCACTGCAAGACGCTTGCCGTGAACTCACCGAAAAGCTCGACCTGAAGGCGAAGCTGGTATTCCAGCCCATCCGCGTTGCCGTTACCGGCTCCCAGGTTTCCCCTCCGCTGTTCGAATCTATCGAACTGATGGATCGCGCCGATGTGGTTGCCCGCCTTGACTACACCATCAACGAGGTATTTGGTGCCTAAGGCCCCAAAACATACCTTTCCTTCCAGCGATGGCAGCAATGAAACGACCATCGCTGGATTTACGATGCCTGAAAGCAAGCACCCCTCGCTTTCAGGCATCGATCTTTCAAAGATCTCAGAAGAAGAGCTCCTTGACGCCATAGTCTCTGCCCAAGAAGAGAACCTCGCGCTCGAATCCAAAGAGGATAACGATACGGAAAGCTCCCCTGAAAAAGAAACCGAGCAGAAAGCGGATCTTGACCCTTTCCCTCGTGAAGAGATTGCAGCTTTAAAGTCGTGGTGCACCGCTCCACATGGCTCAGGCTGCGCGCGATGTCAGGCGGTATGCCCCACAGGCGCCCTTTCCCTTGAAAGCGGCACACCCCACATCAACATGGAACTTTGCACCCGCTGCGGTATGTGCGCAGGCATCTGCGACGCCTTTGCCTTCACCCGCATCACCCTCGAAGATCTTTTCACACGCGCAGAGCGCGAGGCCAAAGAAGAAGGCGCGGTGTGCTTTACCTGCAACGACCACCTGTTCGAAGAGGTCGCCCCACGCAGCAACGTCATTGCCCTTCCCTGCCTAGCCGCCGTTCCGCCCGAATTTTGGACTGCGCTTTTGGCAAACGATGTTCCCGTCCAGCTATACCTCGACGAATCATATTGCGAAAATTGCTCTGTAGCGGGCCCTATGGGACCTGCGCTCTACGCCCATGCGCTCGACCAGGCGCAAGACTGGACCGGCAAGGCAATCGAACGCGTAAACGAACTCCCCGAGCGCGAGTATCTTCTTGCTGCCTGGGCAAACGTCGATGCCACCGACCGGCGGGGCATGCTGACAAAAATCGCGAAGGAAAGCTTCGATGTAGCCGACGGATCGCATCGAAAACGCATCGATGGCACCGTGGCTGATTTCCGCGAGCAGCAAGAGCGTCTGCGCGCGCAAGGTCGCATCAACAGCGAAGCGCTCATCGGCACACCGCTTGCCCCCTCCAAACGCCCTTCGCCGCGCTTGGCGCTGATGGTAAAGGCGGCACAAGCCATACCCGAACGAGCTGCAAGCATAGAATGCTACGCCTCCGTAACTGATGAGCAGAAATGCAACGGATGCCGTACCTGCATCGAGGCATGCCCTTCGGGCGCCCGCTCCTTCAACGAAGAAACAGGTTTGCCCGATGTCAACGTTTCACTCTGCACCGCATGCGGTTGCTGCGTAGGCACTTGTCCGGTCGGAGCATGCGATTTCCTCCCAATCACCGCAAAGGCATATTGCTGATAAGGCAACACCTCCGTAACTGTTTACGCTCTCCCGCCTAGAGCGGCATACCATTCAGCATGTGTAAACAGCACCACCAGAAAGGTTGGCCATGCCCAGCACGCCCGATCCAAACTATTGGGGCAACCCTCCTCAAACGCCTCGTTCCAGCAATATTCCCCAGCAGCCGGCACAGCATACAGCGCCTGAGCCGCCCATGGGCGCTCAGCCCGCTACGCCAGCGCAAGGCAGCACAGCACCTCAGCAACAGGTGCCGTTCACCCCTGTCAACAACGGAGCCGAGCAGGCAAACGGCAACTACCAGCAGGTACCCCAAGGAGCTTCCACGCCTCCCGCCCCCGCTGCCCCGCCGGCACCTGTTCATCCCGCAAAAAAGAAGACGGGCATTATCGTTGCAGTTGCAATTATTGCCGCCTTGCTGGTTGGGATGGGTGGCTGCGCTGCATGCACCGCAGTGGTGTCAGCAACGCTTGATGATGCAGACGACACCTGGCACGCACACGGCGATTTCAATGAGGGATACCAGAATTACAGCGCGCCCATAAGCGAACAGGAATTCCTGAACAGGGAAACCCGAACAGATTTCGGGCTTGTAGGCAGTACCGCCCTCGACAGCACAGAGCTTGATGCCATTCAATCGAGCTTCTTCGACAATGCCGGCAAAGCCCCCGATGCAAACGGCGCCTATGCCGCAGGGGTATATCGTGTGGGAACCGATATACCCGCTGGAGATTATTGGTTTACCGGAGATAAAGCCAATCTCTCCACCTTCTACATCCTTCAGCCAACTTCCGCAGGAGCTACCACCTACGACACCGTGCACATCAATAGCTACTATGGCCACAATCTGATGGACTTGCGCGAAGGCGAGGTGTTCATCCTCGATAACGATGGCAGCATGCTTCCCCTCGATCAAATGACCGAATCATTCATGCCGCCCTATGGCAGCGGCGTATACCGCGTTGGCGTCGATATCCCCGAGGGCACCTACCAACTCGTAGTGGGAGACGGCGCCGACGATTACAGCTCTTGCACCGTAATGGCAGACTTGGATTTTGACGAGAATTCAAGCTACCTGTACCGGAATTACTTCATAAAGGGAGACAAACCCGACACCATTACGCTGGAAGCCGGTACCTACGTCGAGCTTTACAACATGCAGATGAAGCCCACCGGATTGGCATAGCCCTTACAAAAAAATAGCCGCATTGCGCCATTTGAAAGCAAAACCAGGGCGAGGTACCCACAGACCTCGCCCTGGTTTTTTGTTGACCTCTACCGTCTCGACCCTCGACGACCTACATAGTTGGTGACGCCCAAACTCTGGGCTCGCGTGCTGCGGGTAATCGATCGGCGCGAACCGGAGCCCGTCGCTGAAGAGCCCTTGTGGGAAGAGCGCACAGGAGCGCTCGCACCCGCCGAAGAAGAGCCACTACGCAGAACCTCGCCGCGCCCCGATGCCGGGCTCTCCCCGCTTTCCTTCCCCTCATCCACCAATTGCTGCAGATATGCAAGCACGTTGGTGAGCATGCCCGCATCGCTTGCTTCCTCTTCTTTGCCATAGCCGGGAACCACGACACGCAGGGGAACTGCCATCTTCTTTTTGTCAGCTAAATAGCGACCCGCCTTACGGCGCAAACTGGAAGCCTGTGATTTTGTCAGCATAAACGGCTCCACGGTGAGCTTGCCCGCCGAAACGGAAATAAGCTTGATGCCGTGCTCATTAGCGAACGCCTTAAGGCGCGCCTTCTCAAATTGATTGATTGAAGCCTGGGGCATCTCAGGATGCTTTGCCAACAGTTCCTCGTATATGTCGTTTACCGCATCGATGGTATCGGCACTGGCAATCTTTCGGTAGTACAGCACACGCTCATCAGCATCGGGGAGATATTCCTCAGGGAAATACGTATGGTCGGGCACGTTCACCACAATATCCGACAGGGCAGGCGGCAAAAAATCCTTAGCCGACGAATTGCCCTCGCGCGCATTATTCACCGCCGTGGACAACATTTGCGCAAACAGATCGAAGCCGACTGCCGACATGTTACCGCTCTGCTCAGCACCCAACAGACTACCAGCACCGCGGATTTCCAGATCGCGCATAGCCACACGCATGCCGCTTCCCAAATCTGTGTGTTCGCCGAGCGCGGTAAGACGAGCCACCGCCTCTTCAGTAAGCGGGATATTGTCAGGGAACAGGAAATACGCATACGCCTGGGTGGAAGAACGCCCAACGCGACCCTTCAACTGGTACATCTGCGCTAGTCCCAGGCGCTGAGAATCCTCAATGATAAGCGTATTGGTGTGAGGGTTGTCGATACCCGATTCGATGATGGTAGTAGCCACCAACACATCAAGCTCACCGGCAGCGAAGTTTTCCATAACATCTTCCAGCTGCTCTTTGGTCATCTTGCCATGGGCGACGCCAACACGAGCCTCACCCGCAGCTGCCTGCACGCGCTTCACCGCTTCGTCGATAGAGCGAACACGATTGCTTACATAGTAGATTTGCCCGCCACGGGCCATCTCACGACGTATGGCATCGCTCACAACATCAGGATCCCACTCGCCAACATGCACTTCCACGGGGCGCCTGTCATCGGGCGGCGTCAGAATCAAGCTCATATCGCGCACGCCCGAAAGACCCATTTGCATGGTGCGCGGGATAGGGGTTGCAGAAAGCGTGAGAACATCGATGGATTCACGCATGTTCTTCAGCTGCTCTTTGTGGGCAACGCCAAAGCGCTGCTCCTCGTCGATGATGACAAGGCCCAAATCGTGCGGATTGACATCGCGAGAAAGAAGACGATGCGTCCCAACCAACACCGAAACCGTTCCCTCTGAAAAATCAGTCAGAGCTTGCTTTTGCTGAGCCGGGGTACGGAAACGCGAAAGCACTTCCACCTTTACGCCAAAAGGTTCGAAACGATCTTTGAACGTAGAGTAGTGCTGCTGGGCCAAGATGGTGGTTGGGCACAGCACCATAACCTGCTTGCTGTCTTGCGTTGCCTTGAAGGCTGCACGCAACGCAACCTCGGTTTTGCCGAATCCGACATCGCCGCAGACCAAACGATCCATGGGGCGTGGTGATTGCATATCGGCCTTGATATCGGCAATAGCAGCCAACTGATCGGGCGTTTCTTGGTAGGGGAAGCTTTCCTCCATCTCATGCTGCCAAGGAGTGTCTTCCCTATAGCGATACCCTTGGGTCGAAGCGCGGCGGGTGTACACATCAACCAAATCGAACGCCAGCTGCTTGGTTGCCTTGCGCGCCTTTGCCATGGCACGGCTCCAGTCAGACGTGTTCAAACGCGTCAAACGAGGCGACGATCCTTCTGGGCCCACATAGCGGGTCACGCGATCCAGCTGCTCTACGGGAACATACAGCTTATCGCCCTCGGCATATTCCAGAAGCAGATAGTCTCGCTCAGACCCACCCACATCTTGACGCACGATATCACGGAAGAATGCCACGCCGTGAGCCGCATGAACTACGTAATCTCCCGGCTTGAAAGGAAAGGTGATCTCCGTCACATCAATACGGCTCCGCTTGCGCGTAGCCATGGCGCCCTGTGTGTCCGAAAGGGAAACAAGCGCCATCTTTGCCGCAGGAAAGATCATGCCAAGAGGGATATCCACATCGACGATGTTGACCTGACCTCGCTTGAGCTTAGGCGACGCATCCCCCACCACATCAAGGACCTCGTTGATGGGAATTCCCAGATCAACCAAGGAAAGCTTCATTTCTTGACGGGCACGGAAATGAGGCACGGAAAAAACCACCGTGAAACCCATTTCCGCCAAAGAGTGCAATCGGCCAAAAAGCTTCTCTGGATCGCCCGCCACATCTACGCGCTTTACCACCAACTCGCTATCGAGCTGCACACCTACGCGCATGATGGAAACATAGGTAGCACGCGGGTTCGCACCGAAATCAAGTTCGTTGGGGCCCATATACAGATCTGAAGCAGGAATCGAAGTGCCTACACAGCGCTTTGAAAGCTCGTCGTAGGCATGCATAGCGTCATCGACCAGCGAACGCGGCTCAATAAGCACCGTGAGGGCATCCGCAGAAAGATAATCGCCCACCGCCGCCGTTTTTTCCAGCAGATACGCCGCCATCAAATCGGGCAGATCGCGAGAGTCGTCTTCGAGGCGCTCCAGTAAATCGCGCTGCGCAGCGTTTGTTTCCGCGCTTTTGGAAATGGCACGCTTGGCGCGACGCAACGCCGCATCCGTCTGAACGAACTCACGCACCGGAAAGATATCAACCTGTTCCAATGAAGAAATGGTCTGTCCCGTTGAAGGGAGGAAACGACGAATCTCATCCAGTTCATCGCCGAAGAAATCAAGACGTACGGGATACGCAAGGTTCCCTGGAAACACATCGATGGCGCCGCCCTGCACACAAAACGTGCCAGGGCCATCGAGCTTTCCGCTGTTTTCGTAGCCCATAGCTACCAGACAATGCTCTAGATCTTCGAAGCAGGCAATGCCGCGCTGGGGGTCCTCCGAAAGGTCGGACCCTGCCACCAAGGCAAGAGGACGTGCCACTTCTTCTTTGGCAGGAGCAATGCGACGCAGCAAGGCACGAGCCGAAGCAACCACCACAGCAGGTTTTCCCTGCTGTAGCGACCAAAGCGCTTCGAGCCTACGGCCATGAAGACGTGGCTGAAGCGGGGCATCGACGGAAAACGGGTTGCCCTCGTAATCAGGAAAACGCAAAACACGTTCCTCGCCAATGAAGGCGCCCACCGTGCGCGCAAAGGTGTCGGCGGCTTCTTCCCCTGCCGTTACCACAAGTGTTGCCCGAGGGTCAGCCACAAAACGCGCCGCAACCAAAAACGGACGAGCAGAAGAAGCCACACCCACCGTAGCGTCCTGCCCCGAATCGAGCTTCGCCCAAGCGTCCTCGAGAGCACCCGATTTAGCAAGCGACGCAGATAGCATATCTATCAACATGTCCGTTCCTTTCGGTAAGTGCCCCACGCCAACAAACCAAGGGCAGAAGTCTGGGCTTCCTCCATATCGGCAAAAGAGGCAGGCGATAAGGCATTCTCCAACAGCACCGTTGGCATATAACGCCAAGGGCCCCTGGGGCCAATCGGCGCTCGGCCTTGCCGCAAGGCATCACAACCTCAACAAGCCCGAAAGCAAATGCTTCGGGCGTTTTCTCTCGTTTATTCTAATATCCGCATGCGCTAATTCGCGCCAAGAATCGGCGTTACCATAAGGCATGCGCAACCAACCGCACATCACTGAAGGGAAATGCCATGGCACGCGAAAAGAAAGCCGACAAGCTCGCCCGCGCCCTAGCCGTTGCCGAACGAATGAACGGTCATTACGGAGAGGCAGCCTGCGCGCTTCACTACACCACGCCGTTCACACTCACCATTGCCGTTCTGCTCTCCGCCCAAACAACCGATGCGGGTGTGAACAAGGTAACACCCGAGCTGTTTTCGAAATACGGAACGCCACAAGCCATGGCACAAGCCGACTTTGAAGACATCGCACGGATCATCCGACCAATTGGCTTTTACCGTACCAAGGCAAAAAACTGCATCGCCTGCGCACAGATGATCATGTCCGATTTCGGCGGCGAGGTTCCCCGCGACATAGACCAAATGCAAAAGCTTCCCGGTGTAGGGCGCAAGACTGCAAATGTGGTGCTCAATGAGGCATTCGGCATCGTCGAAGGCATCGCCGTAGATACCCATGTATTTCGCATCGCCCATAAACTGAAGTTCGCCGGGCCCTCTGCCGATACCCCCGCAAAAACGGAGGAGGCTCTCCTTTCTCTGTATCCACGTGAATACTGGGGCCCGATCAATCATCAATGGGTGCTGTTTGGCCGCGAAACCTGCATAGCCCGTCGCCCCAAATGTGCCGATTGCTTCATCAACGATCTCTGCCCAAGCTGCCCCAAAGAGCTCATAGGAGACCCGGAGCATCCCCAAGAAACCACCAAGCAACCTGAATAGATAGCAGTCGATGCCGAAAACAGCGTCATCATCCGTAAATTCCCATGCAGTTCAAACAAAATCAACAAGCGTTTGCTATTCTCAAATAATCATGAGAAAGCAGCGCCCTGGCAAGGGCCGCTATCGGGAGCAAGGAATAACGATGAACCTCTCTCACCTGAAATACTTCATCAGCTTGGCAGATTCGAAGCACTTCGCAAACACGGCAAAGTCGCTCTCTATCGCACGCTCAACGCTTTCTCTTGCAATCTCGAATCTCGAGCAGGATCTGGGAGCTCCCCTGTTCACCAAAAACGGCAGCACATTCCTGCTTACGCCTTACGGCAAGGAATTCTACCGCTATGCCTCCCTTGCGTTGAAGAACATCGAGACAGGGCGCCAACGCGTTCGGGTCATGGTCAACAGCAAGGTTGAAACGCTTCGTATCGGCGTACCGTTCTCCATCCAGAACGAAGACTGGTCCCGCATGATGCGCGCTTTCCGCGCCCACCTCAACGAAAACACGTCGGTAAAGGTTCTGCAGGGTTTCAGCGCTGGGCTTTTGCGCGACCTGGCCGCCGGTACGCTCGACGTCACATTCGCCACAAAACTCGAAGACGCTCCCGAGGGCCTGGACTACATTCCCTTCTGGTCGCAAGAGCTTGTTCTTGCAGTGAACGAAAGCAATCCCCTGGCGAAGCGCAAATCGATCAAACTCGAAGAACTTGAAGGCTCGAAGGTACTTTCCTACGCTGTCGATTGCCCTCCCCATGATCTGGTCATGGAGCACACCAAGCATTTCGACATTCAAGTAGAAGAGCGTTTCCGCGAGGAAATCACCGCATGTTCCATTGTTTCCGCCAGCGATGAGGCAATGGCGCTTGTGGACTACTCGTTCTTGATGAAGGCATTCAACGATGTGGTTTGCATTCCCATCGATAACCTACCGCGAGATTTCCATAAGATTTACCTGATCCACCGCGCCGACGATAAGCTTACTGATGCTCAGCGCGATTTCATCAACTACGCTTGCAACCATCGCGTTTTACCCGCCTGGTTGCCTCGCGAAAACGAAGACGAAACCCAATTCCAAATCGGATACAAATAGCATCGCAGCAGGCACTGCGACGAAATCGAACGCTCTTCAGCGAAGGTTCGTTTGTGGGCGATCTCGGCCTATAGGCAAAACGTTGCCTTGCGCATTCGCCCAGGGACAAACGCAGTTCCCCTTAGCCATCCTCGGAAACAAGAGAATAGAAAAGCGTTTGGCAGAGCCCCCTAGAGGCGGTTGCCAAATTTACCTATGACAGCAATTCCGGCAACGGAACACCGTCTTTGCGCTCGATGCTGCAACCCTGACGCACTAACTCGGCTATAACCGACTCAGCCAAAAAGGGCAGCCTGTCGGCAACGGGTTGCGTGAGGCCCTCCATAAACTCCGCGGGTTCAAGATTCAGAACCTGCATGCCGTAGCACATGCCTTCGCTGGTGTATCCAAGCAACGCTGCCGCATCGAACAGGTCGGCAAGCTTCGTGTCGTGCAGGGAAGTGCGAGCGCCGCAGGTTCGCGCAATGTCATGTGGACGATAGCGAAACACCGTACCAGGCTCTGAGCCTGATCCGTCAACAGCATCAACCGTGATCATGAAATCGTATTCATCGACCTTGGAAATCATGTCCAAGCTCATGCAACCCACATCGAACATATCTACATTGCGGGGAAGAACATATTCTTCGCGAATCAGATCGTAAGCAGCAGGGCCAACGCCGTCATCGAGCATCAAGCGATTGCCCACGAAGAAAACTGCAATGCGCTTCATTTACGCACCAACCGTCGGACGAATAACCAAGTTGTAATACGTTGCTGCAGCAATCATAACCACCGCAAGCAAAATCATGGCAATAGCCCACTTCTTCTGGCTTTTCAAATACTGCTCCTTGGTTTTGCCCATGGAAAGGGCACGCTGGCACGCATAACCCTGACCAGCACGAGCGAACACGACCGTCGCAAACGCAAGAACCAATGCCGCCACGATGCTCAAACCCACCGTAAGAGGTTGAGGGTCGAGGTAGACGCTGTAAAAGAGGTTGTCGGCTAAAAGCCATGCAGGATAATACAGGATTGCCAGCCAAATACCGTTTGCGGCACCCCAGATGGGAGGCATGAAAAGCGCTCCGATATTAACGGGGGGCAAACCTTCCATAATCTGTTCCTGGCTAAGCTGACGGGGGCTTTTTTCCTGCTTCGACACAAGCATCTCTCTTTCACTTACGCTATTCCGCTGAAGAGTATAGAGGAAAGCGCGTTGGCGCTCTCCTCTATTCGGCAAACTGCGAATTATACAGCTCAGCATAGGCGCCGCCCTTAGCCAGCAGTTCATCGTGAGTCCCCTGCTCCACGATATCGCCCTCTTGAAGAACCAGGATCAGGTCGGCGTTTCGGATGGTGGAAAGACGATGGGCAATAACAAACGAGGTGCGCCCCTCCATCAAATTATCCATAGCCATCTGAATGCGTTCTTCGGTGCGCGTATCAACCGAACTGGTTGCCTCATCCAGAATCAGCATGCGCCTGTCAGCCAAAATGGCGCGGGCGATGGTCAAAAGCTGGCGTTGCCCCTGGCTGATATTGCTCGCATCTTCATTGATCTCCATATCGTAGCCATCTGGCAACGTATGGATGAAATGATCGGCGAACGCCGCCTTCGCCGCCGCTTCAACCTCTTCATCAGTTGCACCGAGGCGACCGTACCGTATGTTTTCCCGAATCGTCCCCTTGAACAGCCAGGTATCCTGCAAAACCATGCCGAATAGCGAGCGTAAATCGTTGCGATCAAACTCGCGCACATCGTGACCGCCTACGCGGATTGAACCACTGTCAACGTCATAGAAACGCATCAGCAGTTTGACGATGGTTGTTTTGCCGGCGCCAGTCGGCCCAACCAATGCAACGGTTTGCCCGCGTTGAACTGCAGCTGAAAAATCCTTGATGATAGGCTTGCCGGATTCATAGCCAAAATGGACATGGTCGAACTCCACACCGCCCGAAACATCCGAAGCCTTTGCCGTTGCTACGGTCTTCGGCTCCTCTTCAGCTTCAAGAAATGCAAATACACGCTCAGCCGAAGCTGCCATTTGCTGCAGCACGTTGGACACCTGAGCGAGCTGGGTAATAGGCTGCGTGAAATTCTTCACGTACTGGATAAAAGCCTGAATATCGCCTACCGTGATGCGCCCACCAATAGCGAAGAGCGCACCGGCAATAGCAACGGCAACGTAGCCTAGGTTGCTCACAAAATTCATCACAGGCATCATCAGACCCGAAAGGAACTGCGACTTCCACGCCGATTCGTACAATTCTGCGTTCGTTTTCTTGAACTGCGCCAGCACATCACCCTCTTTGTTGAAGGCGCGCACCACAGCCTGCCCGGAAAATGCCTCTTCAACCTGCCCGTTGATAGCGCCAAGACGATTTTGCTGCATACGGAAGTATTTCTGGCTTCGGCCGACCACCACCTTCACCAAGATGGCTGAAAGAGGAATCACCAGCAGGGCGATAAGCGTCATTGGCACGTTGATGGAAAGCATCATGACCAACACGCCAATTACCGTAGCGGTAGAGGTGATCAGCTGCGTCACGCCCTGGTTGAGGCTTTGCCCCAACGTATCGATGTCATTGGTGATACGTGAAAGCACGTCACCGGTGCTGGTACGCTCAAAATACCCCATAGGCAACGCATCGATCTTCTGGGCGATGCGCTGTCGGAGAAGGTAGCAGGTTTTTTGCGTGACATGAGTCATCAGCCAACCTTGGACAAATGAGCACAGGGCAGAAAAAGCATAGAGCGCAAGGGTTGTTAGCAGGATAGTGCCTACCACATCGAAACGAATACCGCCCGTGCCGGCGATTTTCGCCGTGACACCCTCGAAAAGCTCAGTAGTGGCAGTCGAGAGAACCTTCGGACCGACAATGTTAAACACGGTGGAGGCGATGGCAAAGGCAAACACCGCTCCCAATGCAAACTTGAATTTGCCCATGAAAGCCAGCAGCTTCAGTATGGAGCCCTTGAAATCTCCTGCCTTTTCGCCAGGCACCATGCCCCCACGCCCCATCGGCCCACGACGACGGGGCTGGGTGCTGGCGCGGGCAGCAATGGGCTCGTTTTCCTGATTATTTCTTTCCTCGTCGATGCTCATCACTCATCACCTCCTTTCAGTTCTTCCTCAGACAACTGGGATTCGGCAATCTCGCGATACGTTGGGCAGGCCTTCATCAAGTGCGAGTGGGTACCGCAACCAACCATCTTCCCTTCCTCAAGCACCACGATCTTGTCGGCGTTGAGCACCGTAGAGATGCGCTGCGCCACCACGATCACCGTCTTACCCGCGGCATTCTTCGCCAAAGCGCGGCGCAGCTTAGCGTCGGTTGCGTAATCAAGCGCAGAAAAACTGTCATCGAACAGCAGCACGCGGGCATCGGTTGCCAACGCGCGCGCAATCGAAAGACGCTGGCGTTGGCCTCCTGAAACATTGGTTCCTCCTTGGCTGATTGCAGTTTGCATGCCTTCCGCCTTGGCATCTATGAACTCGATAGCTTGCGCGATTTCAGCTGCCGATCGAATGCGTTCCTCGCCCATTGCCTCGTCGGAATAGGCGATGGTCGACCCTATGGTGCCCGAGAACAGGAACGCCTTCTGGGGCACGTAGCCGAGCTCTTTTCGCAATTCCCCTTGATTCATATCGCGAACATCAACACCGCCCACGCGAACCGCTCCATCCGTCACATCGTAGAAGCGCTCGATGAGCTTTAAAATGCTCGATTTGCCCGATCCCGTAGGGCCGATGATGGCGGTAGTCTGACCTGGTTCAGCCGTGAAATCAATGTCTTCAAGAACAGGGCTGCTGTTCTTGCTGTAGGCAAAGGTGACATGGTCGAATTGAACGGCAAGGCCCTCCGCGGCCGGATCGAGCCCGCATGCTTTCGACTGAAGGGGGTCCACGATAGAGCTTTCCGTTTCCAGAACCTCGTTAACGCGACGTGCCGCAACATCGGCACGCGGCAGCATGATCGCAATCATGCCGATCATCAAGAATGACATGACAATAACCATGGAGTACGTAATGAAGGCGATCATGTCACCGGTTTGAATCGTGCCCGCATCGATGTAGGATCCACCTACCCACACGATAAGAACCGAAACGGCATTCATAACCAACATCATTGTGGGCATCATGAATGCCATGGTCCGGTTCGTGAACAATTGCGTGCGATACAGTGCCGTGCTTGCCTTGTCGAAGCGCTCTTCCTCATATTGTTGCCTATCGAATGCGCGGATGACGGATAGACCGGTAAGCATTTCACGCGATACCAGGTTCACACGGTCGATCAGTTTCTGCATCATCTTGAACTTCGGCATGGCAACCGCCATGAGTATGCCGATGATGACAGCTATCACCAGCACTGCAAGCACAATAATCCAACTCATCGAAACGTTCGTCTGCGAAACCATGACGATACCGCCAATAGCAAGAATCGGCGAGTACAGAACCATGCGCAGGAGCATCACCATTACCATCTGGATTTGCTGGATATCGTTAGTGCCGCGTGTAATGAGAGAAGCCGCAGAAAAAGACTGGACCTCGGCATCCGAGAAGGAAATAACTTTCTCGAAAAGGCGCTCACGCAAGCCTCGAGCGGTCTTTGCCGCCGTTCGCGACGCGATGAAGCCAACCGCAATCGAGGCAACCATCATCAATGCTGCAACTCCCAGCATCCGAGCGCCCAACCAGACAAGATAGTTCATCTGCATGGCGCCCATGTCGATACCAAGCTGCTCATACTCGGCTTTGGTTGCCATTATTGCCTGCTGCTGGATAAGGGACTCGTCAATGGGCCCGAATGCTTTTTGGGCCTGAGACATCGCCTCGCCAACCTGGGTCTTGCTGATGATTCCTGCCTGATATGCAGCATACAGCTGAGGCAAATCGAAATCCTCTGGGACGCCATCGAATGCCGGCAACCCTTCTTTCTGTTGACCCCTCAGAGAATCCGCCATCTGATCGGAAAAATGAACAACCACAAGAGGAAGGGCAATCGCAGAGTTAAGATCCTCACGTTGTTCGGCACCTTGCTCGGTTAGGGCATAGTTCCCATCTGAATCCTGCTTATAGGAACTGCGCAACAGCTGCTCGTCGGCATCGGATGCCAGCATGCAGGCATAGTTGAACGTATCGGAGCTCATAACGCTAGGCGAACAATCTTCGATGCCGCCTTGCTGAATGCCAACGTCAACCAAGTCCGACGTGTAGCGAGGAAGCGACAGATCGGCAAAAGCTTGCACAATAAGAAGAACCACGATAAGGGCTACAGCCACTTTCGATTGCTTCAGATACCCAATTATGCGCATGGAATCCCCCTTTCGGGAATACCGCACTCATGGGAAACGGGAACGAACGAATCTGATGCCTCAGCGTAATCGCAGATCTTTTCTAGAATCATTACCAATTGATTCATGTTGTCGATGCCGACGATTTCAACCATATCCATGAACTGCTTGCTGCGTTCGCGGCGAAGCTGCGCAGAGAGCGATTGGCCCTTTTCCGTAAGGCCTATGCGAACAGAACGCAGATCGCCCTCGGCACGCGCTCGCACAATAAAACCCTTCCGCTCAAGGCTTTTCAGGAGCTGGGATACCGCACTGGCGGAGACGCGTAGACGACGCGCGATGTCGGAAGGCTTGACGCTGAGCTGCTGTTCGTCAGCGCAAAACAGAAGCACAAGGGCGTGAACCCCCATCGGGGTAAGACCATCCATGCTCGGGGACAAGGCGGGGCGTAAACGCTTAAGCCGACGAGTCAGTGCGGTAATCTCATTCTCCAGCGATTCAGGAGAACGGTCGCAGGCGGTTTCGTTCATATATGAGGCTCCTTAACCATTTAATGGCTTAATAGTTTAGGTACTTAACTAGTTTTCGGGCAAAGAAAACGCCGGATGCATGCGACAAACACAAATCCGGCGTTTAACCATTCTTGGTACAACCAAAGCATGCAGGTGGATCACCTGCAGGTTTCGACCCTGATGGTTAAAGGTCTCGGTGCCATGGGCGAACGTCCCGATGACTACCCAACGGGTTTCAGCCTCAATGATTAAGGGGCGTTAAAGGGCAGCTTTGATGCCCGCCATCAATTCGGCATATTCCTCAAATGCGGGGATGGTGGGATTGTCCGCTTTGATGGAATCGGTGCTCTTGAACAGGAAGCCCGCCTTGCTAGCCTTGATCATTCCCAAATCGTTAAAGCTGTCACCTGCGGCAATGGTTTCCAGTCCTGCCTGATGCAACGCCTGAACGGTGGTAAGCTTCGACTGCTCGCAGCGCATCTTGAAGCCCGTAACCGTACCATCTTCGGCCACCTCAAGCTCATTGCAGAACAGCGTGGGCCAGCCGAGCTTCTTCATAAGGGGTTGGGCAAACTGGGTGAACGTATCCGAAATGATAATCACTTGGGTAAGCTCGCGCAGCTCATCCAAGAACTCCTTTGCGCCGGGCATAGGATCGATGGTAGCGATAACGTCCTGGATCTCTTTCAATCCCAACCCATGCTCCTTGAGGATGCCGAGTCGATAGTTCATGAGCTTGTCGTAATCAGGTTCGTCACGCGTGGTTTTCTTCAATTCGGGAATATTGGTTGCCTCAGCAAAGGCAATCCATATCTCAGGAACCAAAACACCTTCAAGATCCAAGCACACTACATTCATCGCAACCTCTTTCCATGCGCAGGTATTTTCTTTTCGTTTGCAGAATAACCGAAACGTTCACGCTCGCAACTCACACTTTTGTATACGGCCAATGCGGCGCTTCCTTTAACGCCCTCCCTAAAGCGATACCGCCAGCTCGTACGCTTCCCGCAAGGCATCGATGGCACGACGGGCTTTCGCGGCATCGCCGACCACATGAACCGAAATGGCGCGCTGCGCCAACGCTTCCGAAAGCTGATCATCGGCAACGTACCCCATGGCAAGCACCACCGAATCAAACCCGCGCAATTCACGCAATTGTCCGGTTGGCACGTCTTCATATTCCACGCCATCAGCATAGAAACGGCAGATCTTAGCGTTTGGAACCTGACGTACGCCATGCTCGGCAAAGCTACGCATCAAAACGGTACGGTGTTCCGCCACCATATCGGCCGCCAAATTCTCACGGTATTCGGCAACAGTAACGCTATGCCCCAACTCGGCCAGCAAATCGGCAATCTCACAGCCGACCATCCCTCCACCGGCAACCAACACGTTCTTCCCCGGATATGCCTTTCCTGCCAAGACATCTCCTCCACGCAAGACCGCAGAAGATCCGATGCCTTCAATGGGAAGCACTAAAGTTCGGGCACCCGTAGCCACCACGACTTCATCGGGGTGCAACGCGGCGATATCATCAGGCAGCATCTTTGCACCAAGACGTATCTCGACGCCCGCCTTTTGCGCGCGCACCACCCACGAGCGAACCATGTCCGCAATAGGGCCTTTGCCCGGCGGAAATGATGCCAAACGCATGTTCCCGCCCAACGTGTTAGCCCCCTCAAACAAAATCACCTCATGCCCACGCTCGGCGCTGATAGCAGCTGTTGCCAGACCCGCAATGCCACCGCCAACCACGACAATACGCTTAACCGCAACCGCCGCGGGTCGATTTCGCTCTCATGTCCCAAACGAGGATTCGCCAAACAGCGTATGGGCTTGCCCGCATACATATTGGCAACGCACCCCTGAAGGCAGGCGATGCATGGCATCGCATCCTCTTCGCGGCCCTCGGCATATTTACGGGGCATATCGGGGTCGGCCAAACTCTGACGTCCGAATGCCACAAGATCGCACTTCCCCTGCTCGACTAGGAGCTCGGGCAAATACGGATCGGTGAAACGACCCACGGAAATGACGGGGACGCTGATGCATCCCTTGATCTTCGCCACCATATCAGCGTTGAATCCAGCGTGGACCGAGGTGGGAGCCCACATGAATTCATCCCGCAAATGAACCGCACGGGAAACATGTAGCGCATCGGCGCCGCATTCCTCAAGGGAACGTGCAATGACGCACGCATCGTTCACATCGATGCCACCTGGCTCTTCGTCGGCTGCGTTGATGCGGCACAGCACCGCCATCCCGTCTCCGACACGCCTGCGAATCTCTTCCAATATCAAGCGGGGAAAGCGCATGCGATTCTCAAACGATCCACCGAACTCGTCGATACGCTTATTGGTTCGCGGGGAAATGAACGAGCTGACCAGGTAGCCATGAGCCATATGCACCTCCACCGCATCCGCGCCCGCCTGAAGGGCACGTTCGGCGGCATCCCCATAACCCCGAACCAGCTCGTACACCTTCTCGGTTGGCACCTCTTCGGGCACATCACGCCCGCATGCCGCGGGAATGGGAGAGGCCGCCTGCAATGGAGCACCTGCATTTTTCGCATTGCCCTCGGGGCCGGCATTCTGCAGCTGCACCGAGACTTTGGATCCATGCCTATGGCAGGCATCGACAACGGCGCGCAAACTAGGAATGGAATCGTCGCTATAAAGGCAAGGCTTCAAGGGACCGCCCTTCGCACCGCGATGCACCACCGTAGCCTCGATGGTTATCAAGCCGAAGCCCCCAGCTGCTCGCGCCTCATAGTAGGCGCGCGACTGATCGGACCAACTCCCATCGGAGTTGGCAAAATTGTTTCCCATTGGCGGAACAACAAAACGATTCGGCACTTCCATAGGACCGATCTTGATAGGCGAATAGAGACAGCGGTACGGCATAAGATACTCCTTCATTTCCGCTCGCAAGCACGACCCTAGGGACACCCGGCACGGTAGCAACGTCCCGCCAAAGCAAAGCGGAACGCAATAGCCCTTTGCGGATTGGTAGACAAACCATGCGAACTTTCGTCCCGATGGTTCTTTTGCCTAGTGCGATCATAGCGGTTTTCCCTGCTCGGCGAACGGCGTTCACTATTCGTTTGTGACGCATTTTGCAAAAAAACAGCTCCCTTTATTCCCTAGATTTGCCCGTTTGACAGATTCACAACGCCAGTGAAACTCGAATCCCTAGTATTGGGGCGTTCTATTTTTTGCATAAGCAAGAGCAGAGTGTCCCCTATTCGAAAGAGAGAAACCTATGTTCCAAGCTGTGGTCGATCCGGTCGCAGGCAATCTTGCCCTGTCAGCCTTGGTTGCCTGCATTCCGCTCGCGGCATTCTTCGTTATGCTGGTAGGCGTAAAGGCAAAGGCACACATTTCCGCGTTCGTTGCGCTGGTAGTTGCGCTGGTAGTTGCAATATTTGCCTTCGGCATGCCCGCTGACCTCGCAGCCCTTTCCGGCTTGCAGGGTGCCTGCTATGGCGCATTCCCCATCGTATTCATTATTATCATGGCGGTATGGTTCTACGAGGTTACGGTTGTTTCCGGACGCTCTGAGGACCTGAAAAGCCTGTTTGACATCGTTGGCGGCGGCGACATCCGCATCCAGGCAGTGCTCGTTGCCTTCTGCTTTGGCGGCCTGCTTGAAGCGCTTGCCGGATTTGGCGCCCCTATCGCCATCACCGCAACCATGATCCTCGCTCTGGGCGTCAAGCCTTCCAAGGCAGCGCTTGCCGTCCTGATTGCAAACACCGCCCCTGTTGCCTATGGCGCAGCTGGTACCCCCATCACCACCGCAGGCAACATGGTTGCTGGCGGCGATGCTTCGGTTGCCCTGGAATCGGCGCAGCACGTTGCTGCTATCGTTGGTTACCAGGCTCCGCTCTTCGCCCTCTTTGTTCCTTTGCTGGTCGTCCTGATCCTGGACGGCAAGAAGGGCTTGCGCGATTGCTGGATGCACGCATTGGTTATCGGCGCTTCCTTCGCAATTACCCAGTGGTGGTGCTCCAACCACTTCGCCTACGAGCTGACCGACGTTGTAGCTTCCCTTGCCTCTCTTGGCATCAGCGTTATCTTCCTGCACTTTGTTAAGCCCAAGAACGTCAACGACGCTCGCGAGCGCTTCGGCATGGAGCCCATTGCCAAGGGCAAAGGCGCCGAACTCGCTCCCGTACGCGCCTGGATGGCACTGGTTCCCTACATCATCGTTGTTGTAGTATTCGCTATCTGCAAGCTGGGTATTCCTGCACTGCTCGCAAGCACTGACATCAAGATCCCCTTCCCCGGCCTCGCAGGCAATGTCCTGAATGCCGCAGGCAAGGATCCTGGCACCACGTACAACCTGAACCTGCTCTCCAACCCGGGTACCATGCTCCTTATCGCTGGCTTGATCACCACCATCGTGTACAGCATCTTCAACGAGAAGGGCAAGTATCGCATCACCTTGGGCATGTCCGGCAAACAGCTCGGCCAGACCTTCTGGGCCATGCGATTCTCTTCCCTGACCATCGTTATGGTTCTGGGCCTGGCTTACATCATGAACTTCTCGGGCATGACCATTTCCATCGGTCAGTTCTTGGCACACACCGGTTCGCTCTTCGCGCTGCTTTCTCCCGTACTTGGCTGGGTAGGAACTGCAGTTACCGGCTCGGATACGTCCGCCAATGCCCTGTTCTCCAGCTTGCAGTACGAAGCTGCCCAGTCGAACGCTTCGCTTGCTCACGTTTCCCCCGATTTGTTCCTTGCCGCCAATACCATGGGTGGCGTTATCGGCAAGATGATCTCACCTCAGTCCTTGGCCATCGCCGCCGTTACCACCGGCGAGCACGAGTCGAGTCTGTTCAAGAAGGTTATCCCTTGGAGCGTCGGCATGCTGGCTGTTCTTTGCGTACTGGTATTCGCAGAATCCAGTGTTCTTTCCTTTATCCTTCCGTAACGATCGGATAAAGATTGCTTCACAGAAGCCTCGGTTCATTGAGCCGAGGCTTCTTTTTTAATTGCTGCTTAATACTCGCTCGCGCAACTCAGCCTGCCTGGCAGCAAAGTCATACTGCAAATCATTGCGGAGATGACGCCCATGACATCGAGCCACCGCATCAGCAACCTCGTCAAGGCTTTTGGCATGTCTGATATCTCGATTGGTTACATGAAGAACCCTTGAACCAACGGCATCCAAAGAGTTTAGATAACAATTTCGTTTTCGATTATCATCATTCCCTTTATGCGTTTGGCCTCCATACCTCAGCAGCAGCCCAGCATCAGGCCAACACAGGTCAAAGGCAGTACTCTTCCCCGATAAAAACAACAGCACTTCGCTCGAAGTGGTAAATTCATGCCGAATTTCCGGCTTCTGAAGACCATATCCGCCCAATTTCCTAGGTAGAACCATCAACATACTCAGCTCCGTTTCCCTCGGCGAAGCGGAACCGTCGAGCACATAGCGAAGAGCCCATCGAGCTTTTTTGACGCTACGATTCTTGTTCTGCGACGCAACATGGGCAGCTAGCCGCGCAACGGAAGTTAGCGCCTTCCTTCTGGAATATCCTCGTGGCGTCCCCGCATAGTTAGGCTGAGACATAGGAAGCGAATACACCCCGCACAGCTCATAGCCAAGCTTCACCAATTCAATTCCTGAAAGCTGTGCAGCCATTTCCAAAAACAGCACCTCAGGCGAAACGACACAGAGGGAAGACTCGTCCCTGCTTTTATGTAGACGGATTGCGTTCATTTCACCGCCGAACACATGACAATGACCGTCTTTAATGTTTCTACGATTCCTTGGCTTAGGCACAACGCAATGAAGCGGTATATGGGAAGTGCGGATTGGCAAAGCTCGATAGCGTTCGACGTCATTATGCGTGGGAACCGAAAGCGAAAGGAAAGGCACCTTTTCGTAACCAGAAACGGGCATCATCGAAGAGCGGTACAATTCCAATGCCGTTCTATGACTTAAAACCATGCTCATATGCTGCTCCTTTTCGCAAAATGCTTATGAGTCAACGATATTGAGCAGATGAAACATTAATGAGAACGCTGTAGGAAAGTTGTGCGAAAGAAATGCGAAAATTAGCTGAACAGGCAAGATGGTCTTGGTTGTTCGCAGAGACGATATTCTGCGGTCTCTGAGCCATCAGATGCCCTTGACCCTTGGCCCTTGGCAAGTCTTACGTACAATACCGCCATCGCCCAATTTAAAACCAACAAGAAAGGTAAGCATGGATCCCAAATTCGCCCAAGATATCTGTGAGTTGAACAACCATTTTTACCGCACTTGGGCAAACTCATTTTCCGATACCCGCCATAACGCATGGCCAGGTTGGATTCGCTGCCTCGAAGAATCGAAATTGACCAGCCAACCCCATCCCGACCAATTGCCCCTCCATGTACTTGATGTTGCTTGCGGCAATCTACGGTTCGAGAGCCACCTTGCTCGCTCAATGCCCGATGCCACTATTGAAGTGCAGGCACTTGACGCTTGCGATGAACTTGCCCTAAACAGCGTTCGGCTCCCGCCGAACATCTTGGTTTCGTTTACCCACTGCGATGTCATGAAAGAGCTTCGATCGGGTACCTTGCCTGATGCACTTCAATTCGATGCACAGGCAGATTTGAGCGTATCATTCGGATTTCTGCACCATATCCCGCTTCCCCAATGGCGTGCGGCATTCCTGGAAGCATTGATAGAAGCAACTAAACCAGGTGGCTTTGCCTGTATTTCTCTTTGGCGTTTTTTGACCGACGATGGGCTTGCCGCTAAAGCCAAAGCCAGCACCACTTCGGGAATAGCAGAGCTGGGATACTCCAAAGAACAATTCGACGAGGGCGATTGCCTGTTGGGCTGGAAAAACGAGGCAAGCGCCTACCGCTATTGCCATAGTTTCTCAGATGCAGAAATTGAGGATCTTATCGAAACGGTATCAGGCTCAGCGCACTTATTGGCTCGCTTCCAAGCCGATGGTCGCACAGGTAACCTCAACGAATACCTGGTTTTCCAAAGAAACTGGTAGCTGATTTGCTCCTGGTTTTCACACTCCCCCGATTTGCCACCACCCACCTGCATTAATCAAGTAAATACACTTGAAAACGAAAAAGGAGCCCGACCCTGCGGCCGAGCT
>UQVJ01000014.1 GCA_900544455.1 uncultured Eggerthella sp.
CCTGGGATGGTCTGGCGGTGTTGCTTTCCTTTTCTTTTGTTTTGTTGCTTTTGTTAGATTGGGACTTACCAGTAAGTAACTGGTTAGTAACTGGTCGCTTACTGGTTACTAACTGGTTAGTAACCAACTGCCTGTCTCTTCGAAACGCCTGCTCAATGCCCTTAACCTCGCCGTCATGGCCCGAAAACTCCATGCCCTCGCATTCCTCCCTCGTGCTGTACGCCCTGGATTCGTTCACCGTGCAAACCTGCGCCTTCAGCGCGTCCATCTGGCGGCTCTGGGAAGTCTTCGACCCCTTGAAGTTGTTGTGCTCCCACCAATGCCTAACGACTTTCATAGGTGAGCCGCTTTCGGTTGCTAGCGGGATGATGAACCCCGATTCCTCAAGCTCCGACAGGGCCGCGTGGTCGAACCCGCACCCGCGCATCAGCATAGCGGCGCTGGTGACAACGCCGTATCCGTCCGCCTCCAGGTTCAGCTGGAAGTAGAGCGCCTGGGATTCGTGGGATAGCGAGAGAAACGCGTCAGAGCGCACAACGTCCGAGCTTATGCACGTCTTCGTTCTTCCCATGCCTACACCTCGCCATCTGAAAGGGATTTGCGCGTCTCGAACGCGCCTTCAAGCTCTGGGTAGTCGCGCATCAGCATGCGCGCAAGCGCTGGCGACATGGTGTTGTGAATCTTGAACGGGATTTCTGGCCTTCGGTGCGCGCTGGGGTAGTCCATCACCCGAACCTTCTCTATCGCGTACCTCATGGAGCATCGGATGCTGCGCCGCCTCAAGTCCAGGCACGTTTCCGCCAGCAGCCTGTAAGCGTCTGGGTGCTCTTCCTTCCACCGCTGCGCCGCCAGGGCCGCGTTCTGCGCCGTTATGGGCATGTGCGCGGGCTCTTCGCCGTTTCCTGCGCCGTGTGCCGTAGGCTCGCCGTTGGCTCCCTCTGGGGCCGTTTCCCGCCCTTGCGCGGCGCTTGCCCGACAGCTCGCCGCCGCGCTGGGGCGCATCCCCTGGCTCCCGCTACTCATTGCTGCCGCCTTCGAACAGGGCCATTACGTCAGAGCCCTTCACGTACCATTTGCGGCCTATCTTCACGGCTGGTATATCGCCGTTCCGCATCATCCTGCGGGCGGTTTGCTCCGAGACGTTCAGCAGGGCGCATATCGCCTCCGTGTCCATCAGGACGGGGACGGCCTGGCTCTTGCCGGCTGTGGGGATCGGGATGATTGCGGGCTGTGTGCAACTGCTCATTTTTGTTGCTCCTATCTGTAGTTGTCGTTAATTGCGGCTAGATAGTTGCTCCCGTGTCACAAAAACGGGCATCGGCGTTTTTCTTGCCTCTGCCCTGTGCTACCCGCTGCCGTGTTTCCCGTTTGATCCCCGCCCCCTGGGGCCGTTCAGCGCGGGCGGTTCCTTATGGCTTTCTCGGAATACTGCCCAGATTGCAGGGAATAAGACCGAATCAGGGCATCAGCGGCCCGCTGTGATTGCATTCGTCATTTCCTTTTCCCTTCTGACCAGGGTTTTCCCCATCTATTTTTTGCTTCATAAAATCTTCACGCGCCCTTTGGAGACGCTTGCGAGCTGTTGCGTAGCGGCGTGGAATCCGAAGAGAGGGCCGCATAAACCAAAGGTTTCAACCATCGGGGCGGGAGTCTTGTTTTACGGATAGCTTGTTGATAGCTAAAGAAATGTAGCTCTGACCTGGGTTTTACTCACTTGTTTTTGTGTTCATGGAATCTTCACGCGCCAGCCGCGGCAATCGGTCTGAACAATCAAGGGGAAGGTAAAACGTCCTGCCCTTAGTCTGGGTGCATCGATGGGGGGGGTAGTGAAACGCGACCCCCTATAGCCTGGCTGTATCGATGGGGTAGCGAAATGTGACCCCATGGGCTGGGTTCGGCAAGGGGGGCTCCGTTTTGGAGCCCCCCCCTTGCCGTGGGCTTCCGCTGGTGCAATCCCGATAACGATTCGTTACCGAGTTCATGTGATCCAAGGGGTGTCCGTTTCGGTCACCCCTTGCGCGTTGCTGGCGGATTCATGGCGCGTTTTCCTGGTGCGCCCTGCGGTTTCAAGGACGGTCTGTTTTGGACCGCCCTTTGCTGGCGGGCTGGCTCCAGGCAAAAGAAAACCCCGCCGAAGCGGGGTTTCGTTACCAGTCGAATATTACTCCATCGTACGGTGTTTTTCCCATTGCCGCCAGTTCATCATCGACCATCTTCTTGTATTCGGCGTAACTTTCACGGGCTTTCTCTGGGGCCTCGTCCGTCAGCTCGGCTTCGTAAGTGTTCTCAACGGTGCGGTACCATTTGGGGCTCTTTCTCCAGTAGAAGAATCGGTCATGTTGTTTCCTGGTCATCAAGGTAACCCCTCCTTTTCTTCGCGCCACTTGTCGTAATACTCGGAATCTCCGAACCACCTGCGCGCGGCTTCCTCTTCCGTGCAACCGTGCTTTCGCATGCCCATGTCAACGAGCCGCACGAGGCTCACTTCAACCTGGATAGGCGTTGCCGTGTACGCGCGCCTGGTTTCCTCTTCCATGCCTGGCCCCCTTTCCCTCGTTTCGATTCTATCGCGTGATAGGGGGTAACGTCCCGTTACCCCCTTCGGACGGCATAAGGGGATAACGGGACTCCCTTTCGGCTCGGCTGATAGGGGGTGGTGTTTTGCCACCCCCCTATTTCCCTGCGTGCTTCATGGGGTAACGAAACGTTCCCCCATCGTTTGGCCTTGGGCGCATGGGGTGGTGTCCCCTGACGACCTAAATTCAATTTAGTCCGTTCCGTTTGGCCTTGGGTACATGGGGTGGCGTTTCGCCACCCCATCGGTTCCGCTAGCCTGCCTTCGAAGCCCTGCGGGCGCTCATTGCCGCCGCCTCGCTGGCCTTGCGCAGCTCGATCGCCATCTGCTCCGACATGTCAACGAGCGTCAGCGCCCTGTAGCGCGTGCGGCCTTCCGCCCCATCCGTTGAAAGCTCCGCTATCAAGTCGCTTGCGCTTGCCAGCAGCACCGCCATCTGGTCGGCTGCGAGGGTTGCGGCTTCAAGGGCATCTGCTGCGCTTTTCGCGGTGGTCTTTGCTTCCATGTTCGTTGCTCCTTTTCGTGCTTTTCCGCCGCCCGAAAATCCGCGTGAATTCCGCGGGAGTTCCGCGTGAGTTTGCTTGTTTCTAGTTGTCTCTAGGTATCGCTAAACGACCTTGTTTATATACGTAAACAACCCTAAAAACACCTAATGACCTGGGCTTTCAAAAATTTGTAATCAGTGGGTTGCGGGTTCGATTCCTGTTGCCGGCACCATTAAAAGTACAGGCCACCGAGGGTTTCCCTCGGTGGCCTTTTACTTTTAAGCCAATTTTGCTCTGTGGGTGCTATGTGGATGCTAGGTGGCAGGCGTCCCGGATGGGCGGGACCCAGATGGATGGCAGCTCCCCTTAGCTTCGCGCTTGGCCTCTGGATGGCAGCCCCCTTTGGCTTCGCGTTTAGCCTCCACTCGGCATTTGTTGGATAGTTTTCGCGGATCTGCTTTGTCTCGGTGGTTTGCCCGTTGCAAAAACAAAAATTCGGATATTTTTGCAACTTTTTTTCGATTGGGGACTCTTTTTTGTTCCCGTAAAGCGGAAACGAGTCGTCACACGACTGATTACCTGCGCTTTTACGCCGATATTTGAGATTGAGGGTAATGCGACAGTCCGCAATCGAAAAAAAGTTGCAATTTGGACCGACTTTCTGTTTTTCGGGATCCCAGAATGGAGGATCCTGGAATGGGGGATCCCGGAATGGCCACATGGGTCAAATTGCGCCGAGACGCACTTCTGCCAATATTGCTTGAGCCCACAGCTTCGTCTTCCTTGGGCTGGTGCTGCTCTATGCGTCGACGAGCTATTCGTACTCGGAGGTTTCGATGATCTCCAGGCTATCCACCTTGATGCAAGCTTCGTTGCCTTCGTCGTCCATGTACCAGCAGTAGCGTCCCTGTGCATCCTCGGTAAAGGAAAGAACATCCCAAGCAAGGTAGAGGCGGGCGTTTTCTCGAGTGGGCTCGATATCGGCAAGCTCCAGTACGTATAGCGCCGCTTTGGTTTGCTGCTCGTCGAGTTCGTCAAAAGTCATAGGTGCTCCTTAGCAGATAAAGCAGAGCCCCGACATGGAGATAGTCATGTGGGGCTCGGGTGGTCGCTTCCATTATAGATGCGCCGTGATGCGGGATAGCGGTGCAAGATGGTTATTCGCTTTTTTGGATGACGGCAACAAAACTTAACATGTCATTGCCTGAGTTCAGGATTCCGTGGAAGCTTCCGTCGGGACAGTAGAGCACATCGCCTTTTTCGACGTGGTATTCGACGTCGTTTTCGGTGTACGTAGCAGTACCTGCAGTGATGAAGTACATTTCCGAATCGCCTACGTGCTGGTGGATGCCGATCGAACAGCCTGGCTCAAGCGAGATCTGCGCAACATAGCTGCAAATTCCACCAAGCTGATCCCCTTCAAGCAGGCGGTCGCGCTGCATCCTTCCGATACCGCCTTCCACCTGTTCTGCGTACTGTGGTGTGCGGTTGTTGAAAACGGGCATAACATCCTCCTCGTTGCGATGACCCTCCTGACCCTCATTATATTCCGCTGATTTGTGAAGGTGATATGCAGGAGGCGTGATGATGTGAAGGGAAAATGGCCCAATAGATGCGTTTTGATGGGTTGGGGGATGAGCATGCGCCAGCTTGTTCGAAAAGCGTCTATAATCCCGAAAGCAAGAAAACGCCTAAGGGTGTAGGTTGTCATGCGCCAAAACGGTACGGTTTTGGCATTACTGGGGTTCGTGGTTTTCGCTCGCGGACATTGGAAAAGGAGCATTGGTGCTAGACCAGTTTTTTTCGTCCCTCTCGTTTGTGGACATATTTAACTTCTGCGTCTTTCTCGTGTTCTCTGTTTGTTACGTGTATCAGATTTTCTACGTATTCGTAACGCTTACGAAGAAACCGCCGCAACTTACAGCGAAGAAGAACCATCGCTATGCGGTTATCGTTGCCGCTCGTAACGAAAACGCCGTTATCGGCGACCTCATTCACAGCATCCGCGTGCAGAACTATCCGCAAGAGCTTATCGACATCTTTGTTGTTGCCGATAACTGCACCGACAACACGGCTGCCGTTGCCCAGGAGGCTGGTGCAATCGTGTTCCCCCGCTTCAACAAGGAACATATCGGTAAGGGTTATGCCCTGGATTACGGCTTTTCGTGCATTCGCCAACATTACAGCGAAAACGAATATGAAGCATATTTTGTCTTCGATGCCGACAACGTGCTTGACGTGAACTACTTCCGCGAAATGAACAAGACCTTCGACAACGGCGCGGTTGCTTCGACCAGTTACCGCAACTCGAAGAATTACTGCTCCAACTGGATTACCGCAGGTTATGCCGTATGGTTCATGCGCGAGGCGAAATATCTTTCCCAAGCCCGCCTTACTTTGGGAACCAGCTGCGCAGTTTCAGGCACGGGTTTTTTCATTAGCGCGAAGATCATCGATGAGATGGGTGGCTGGAAGTACCATATGCTCACCGAGGATATCGAGTTCTCCACTGCCTCCATTGTTCGTGGTCGCCGTATTTCCTATACCCCTACGGCCATGCTCTATGACGAACAGCCGTTGACGTTCCGCGATTCGTGGAACCAGCGTTTCCGTTGGGCGAAGGGCTTCTATCAGGTGTTCTTTGGATATGGCGGGAAGCTGGTCAAGGGCATTTTCACCAACCCCAAGGGTTCTCGTTTCGCATGCTACGACATGCTGATGACCATTTGTCCGGCTATGTTGCTCACTATTATCACCATTGCCTTCAACGCGATCATCGCTGTGCTGGGCGTTACTGGCGTGATGTCAACGGGGGTCATGATCACCTCTTCGCTTTCCTCGATTTTCTTCTGCCTCTTCAACTTTACGCTGTTCATGTTCATGTTCGGTGCGCTTACCACGTTCACCGAATGGGACAACATCCATGCGCCTGCGCGTAAGAAGATCTTCTACATGTTTACTTTCCCGCTGTTCATGATTACTTACATTCCCATTGCGCTGGTTGCCCTGGTAAAGAAGGCTTCTTGGAAGCCCATCCAGCACAGCATCTCGGTTGACGTCCAGGAGTTTGCGCAAGCCAACGCCAAAGACGCCGATCGCATCTAAAGGGCGATCTACGTGGGCAGCGTTGTTTAGCGCTGCAGGCCCTTTTCGGGTCTAACCGATTCGAGGCAGCCAGACGGTTTCGTCTGGCTGCTTTTGTTTTTGGTTCGCTTCGCGATGGTCTATGCCCTGATAAAAGTTACTGCATAGACTTCTTTTGTGCCTGCTGCCCGTAGGGTGTTTCCTGCGGTGAAGAGGGTTGCTCCGGTTGTGAACACATCATCGATCAATATGATGCGGGGGCTGATGCCCAAGCGTGTTTTGAGAGCGCTCTTGTAGGGAAGGGCTGCGTTTGGTTCGAGATCGAACGATCCAACCATGTTGGCAAGCCTTTGCTTTGCGTCAAGATTACGTTGGTCACGGCGAGGTCTTGCCCGGAGGAGAGGGGTTAGAGGCATACCGGTCATGCGAGATAGCTCAGCTCCGATAAGCGAAACGTGATCGAAGCCGCGTTCGCGGACAGCGTTGATGCGTGCGGGAATGGGGACGAGTGCTGCTCCTGCTTGCCAGGAGGGAGGAAGAACATTCGCCATATGGTGAGCGATTATCTCCGAAAGCTGTTGCTCTCCTCGATCTTTGAAGGCAGTAACAATGCGCTTTGTTTCGGGCGAGAGCAATACTGCAGAAACGCAGCCATCGAGGGGGAAGTGCGCCAGTCCTTTCCAATGCAGGGTTTGTTGGTTGCATTCGCAGCAGATTCCGCGCCCCCAAGGTGCCCCGCATGTCGGGCATGACGAAAGCTGGTCTAAGTAAGGCAGCTCCCGCGAGCATTTTTCGCAAAGCGCCACTCCAGGAACATCGCAGATAACGCACCTGGTTTGCCAAATGGCTTCCGAGAGCCCAAGCTGAAGGATCTTCAGCGAGCCTTTAACCTCTGCGAGCACTTCACCCTTCTTCCTAACGCAGCTTTCAATTGCCGGCTTTGGCGATGCGGACAAAATAGTCAGTAGTCTTGCCGGCGCCTTCGACAGGCGGGGTTATCGTCTTGTCTCGATTACGACTATGATCGGAAGGTGCGAAACAATTGCGAAGGATATGGGAAAAGCATGCGCAAGGAGTCGATCAGGTTGCCTGTTCTGCTAGACTAGGAATGCTCTATCCAGGTCTGTGGTTGCGGTTTTTCCTAGTCCAAGGCAGATGCGGTCAAAAGGATCCACGTAAGTTATCGGTTTTCCGAAACGAGCATGGCGCATCCTAGAGGTAAGACGTACCGTTCGGGTTTTATGCAACATAGGGTTGCACGAACGAGAGGGCGATGTCCGCTTAGCGGGCTTGGTTCCAGTATGCGAGTGTGGGGTCAAAGACCAGGTCAGCTGGAAGAGCGTTAGTATTGGTACCAAGAAGGGAAGTCTCGATGAAACGCGCATCGATTCTCGTTGTCACGTTGGTGATGGCGCTGTCCATGGCGGTGGCTCTATGCGGCTGCACGTCGAACAATTACACGCCTCAGGCGAAGGAGCAGACGGTTAGCGATTCTGCCCTCAAGTCTTCCGGCACGTTGCGCGTGGGCGTAAATGCGTCCAATGCCCCCTATGCTGCGGAATCTTCTGGCAGCATTGTTGGCATCGATGTCGATATCGCGGCTGCCCTTGCCGACGAGCTGGGCCTTAAGCTTGAATTGGTGGATGTCGGCTCCTCGGTAGACACCGCCTTCACCAAGGACAACGTCGACATCGTTATGGGCGTTACGAAGTCGAATTCCGCATACTGGATGTCCGATTCGTACATGAGTTCTGCTGTGGCTTTGTTCTCGCTTACCCAGAACGCTACGGCCCCCACCCAGTCTGGCTCATTTTCCGTAGCAGCCCAGTCTTCTTCCATGAGCGCATGGGAAGTAACCGATCATTATGGTGAAAGCTGCCTGCGTAACAGCACCGATCTTCAGGGTGCCTTCGAATCATTGCAGACTGGTTCGGTGAATTATGTAGCAGCCGACAGCACCATCGGTGCCTATGTGGTCCACTCTTCTTCGGTTGAAGCTTATCCGGTAGCGCTGCTTCAGGACCCTTCTTCCTACTGCATTGCTGCACCTACCACCAATGTGGAACTGCAGAAAGCCGTGTCTGAGGCGTTGAGCTCTTTGAAGAACGGCGGTGTAATCAGCGTTATCCAGAAGAAGTGGTTGGGCGACCAGGCTGATATCTCCGCGCTGAAGGTTATTCAGTCCACAAAGAGCGAATCTGACAGCGAAGACGCTACTTCAACCGATGTCTCTGATTCTTCTAGCACCAGCTCTTCCAGCACCACTGGTTCGTCGAGCAGCTCCAGCCCATCAAGCTCGAGCTCTTCGAGCTCCACCTCGGGCTCGACCAGCTCCAGCACGAAAAGCGGGGGCACTCAGAGCAATTCTGGCAACTAGGGCGGAAGCTAAATAAAGGTGCTTTGTTGAAAAGGTGTCATAACGTCAACAAACGGAAGGCGGGTTTCATCTCGCCTTCCGTTTGTTTTTATTCTGGGTCATATAAGCCGCTCCGCATAGCGCGGAACCTATTTGTTGAATCAAGGAGAATCGCATGAACGACCAAGGCAATTCCTCTGGGTCGCCCATTCCCCCCAATGGATGGGGAAACCAGGGTGCAACCCCCCAGCAAACCGATACGGCAACGAAGAAGGCACCTTCTCTTCTGAAGACGTTCCTCGTTGCTTTTGGTGGCGCCGCAGTGGCCTGTGCGCTGGTATTGGGCGTTTATTCCTTCATTCATCCCAGTTCTTCCACGGTGCTGGGGGGTAGCGGCTCGGGGACGAGCATCACAGTAAGCGGGGAAGACACAACGCTTGCCGAAGCGGTTTCCCAGAAATGCCTTCCTTCGGTAGTAAACATTGATGTGTATACCAAGCAGTCCAGTCAGACCATGATGGGCATGATGGGGCAGACGAGCGACGAGCTTGAGGAATCTTCCCTTGGCTCAGGTATTATCCTGTCTTCCGATGGCTATATTCTGACCAACTATCACGTTATCGAAGGTGCTGATCAGCTGAAGGTGAACGCTGGCAGCGAAGAGTACATTGCCCAAGTGGTGGGCACCGACGAATCGAGCGATTTGGCGGTTCTGAAGATTGACGCAAGCGGCCTTACCGCCATTGAGATCGGCTCCTCCTCCGATCTTACTGTGGGTGAATGGGTGATGGCAGTGGGCAGCCCCTTCGGTCTTGAACAGTCCGTTTCTACTGGCATCGTTTCTGCCACTAGCCGTACCACGTCTGCCCTGAACGATTCCAGCAGTGGTTCAAGCGCTGTTTACACCAACATGATCCAGACTGATGCCGCTATCAACCCAGGCAATTCCGGCGGTGCTTTGGTCGATAAGGACGGTAAGCTTATCGGCGTTAACACGCTTATCGCCTCTTCTTCCGGTTCCAGCTCGGGCGTTGGTTTTGCGATTCCCGTCGATTACGCAATGAACATTGCTCAGCAGATCATCGATGGAAAAACCCCTTCCCATGCACAACTCGGCATTACCGGTACCACGGTCAACAGCCAGCTGGCAAAACGGTACAACCTGCCAGTTGAATCGGGTGCCTATGTGACGAGCGTTACCGCTGGTTCTTCCGCTGCTAATGCCGGCATTCAGGAAGGCGACATCATCACGAAACTGGGCGATTCCTCCATTTCCTCTTCTTCAGATTTGGTGCTGGCGGTACGTTCGCACAGCGCGGGCGATAATGTGCAGGTGACCTTCAATCGGAATGGCCAAGAGAATACCGTTTCGGTAACGCTTGGCTCTGATTCATAAAACGTATTTCCTTATAACAAATTGCTAAAACTCCCTGAACAATTAGGCGTTATGCTGTGGTTCAGGGAGTTTTTTTATGGGAGCGGCACGTCATGCGCGCTCTTATCTGAGGAAGGGGATCATATGTCCGAAAGAATAACCGGCCATACCGAACTCATTGGCTTGATGGCGTATCCAATCCGTCATTCCGCTTCGCCCGCCATGCACAACGAAGCGTTTGCGGAACTCGGCTGCGACTACGCCTATCTTGCGTTTGAGGTTGGCGCCGATGAAATTGAAGCGGGCGTGCAGGCAATTCGAACGCTTAAGATGCGTGGCTCAAACATTTCCATGCCCAACAAAACACTGGTAGGGGAGTATCTCGATGAGCTCACACCCGCAGCTAAGATGTGCGGTGCGGTAAACACGGTAGTGAACGATAACGGGCATTTGACAGGAACCATTACTGATGGCGTGGGCTTTATGCAGGCAGCCGCCGATAACGGCATAAACCCAATTGGCAAGAAGATGACTATCGTTGGTTGCGGCGGTGCTGGTACGGCAATTCAAATCCAAGCAGCGCTTGATGGAGTGTCAGAGATCAGCATCTTCAACCGCAAGGATGATTTCTACCACCGCGGAGAAGAAACGGTGCAGAAGATCAATTCACAGACCGGCTGCAAGGCAACTCTCTACGATTTGGCAGATCTGCAGAAGCTGAAAGAGGAAATGGACGACAGCTACCTGTTCGTGAACGCTACGGGTGTAGGCATGAAGCCACTCGAAGGCCAATCGGTGGTGCCTGACAAATCCTATTTCCATCCAGAATTGAACGTAGTGGACATCATCTATGCACCTCGCCTGACCAAGCTTCGCGAAATGGCGAAAGAAGTGGGCTGTAAAACGATGAACGGCTTGGGTATGATGCTCTTCCAGGGTTCTGCTGCTTTCGAATTGTGGACAGGCAAGCCTATGCCGATTGAGCATATGAAGGAAACGCTGGGGATCGACTACAACGAATAGTCAATAGGTAAGGAGCTCAGGCATGAAAACGGTAAATGCACGCGGAGTGGTTTTCGGCGAGGGCCGTCCGAAGGTCATGACCTCTCTATGCGGCTCTGATGCTGCAGGAATGATCAAACAGGCGCAGTTTGCGAAGGCGCTTCCGGTGGATGTGCTTGAATGGCGCATTGATTTTCTTGATGAAGCGTACGACATCGATTCGATCGTTGATTGCGGGCAGAAGCTCCGTGCCGCAGTGGGCGAGGATACACCTATTCTCATGACATTCCGCACCGCGAAAGAGGGTGGGGAAAAGCCCGTGGAGCCCGAGGTGTATGCCAACATCAACATCGCGCTCGCCGAAAGCGGCATCGTCGATCTGATTGATGTTGAAGCTTTTATGGGTGATGAAGTGGTGGAACGCATCATTTCGGCGGCTCATGCAGCTGGGGTATTCGTGATCGCCTCGAACCACGATTTCGAGAAAACTCCTCCCAAGGAAGAAATCGTTGCACGTCTGTGCAAGATGCAGGATCAGGGAGCCGATATCCTCAAGATCGCGTTGATGCCGCAATGCCGCGAAGATGTGCTTGTGCTGATGGACGCCACGCGCGAAATGTTCGAAAACCACACTGAGCATCCGCTTATCACCATGAGCATGGGAGGCTTGGGCGTGGTAAGCCGTCTTGCCGGCGAGTCGTATGGCAGCTCGGCAACATTTGGTGCTGCTGCGCAGGCATCGGCCCCTGGGCAGGTTGGTATTGTCGATCTGGCGCATGTGCTCGATATTGTGCATGCGGGGCTGTAGGCAGAACAATCCACGCATGACGAAGAAAGGCTGCGGCGTAAGTCGCGGCCTTTTTTATGGGGTGCGTACAAGCTATGCGCGTTTTACGGTAATATGGCAAAGATACAGGCAATGAAAGGAAATGCCCATGGCATCTGACTATAAGTACAAGCGTGTTCTCCTGAAGCTCTCCGGTGAAGCATTGATGGGAGAAGCCGGCTACGGCATCGATCCTAAGGTCGTTGAAGAACTTGCTGTTCAGATCAAGGAAATCGTTGATGATGGAATTCAGCTTGCTGTAACCGTTGGCGGCGGCAATATCTTCCGCGGTCTTGCTGGCTCTGCAGAAGGCATGGATCGTGCTCAGGCCGACTACATCGGTATGCTTGCCACGTGCATGAACGCACTTGCCCTCCAAGACGCTTTCGAGCGCCATGGCATTCCCACTCGAGTGATGAGCGCTATCGAGATGCGCCAGGTTTCCGAACCTTACATCCGCCGTCGCGCCGTGCATCATCTCGAAAAGGGCTACGTTGTGATTTTCGCGGCCGGTACGGGCAATCCCTACTTCACCACCGACACCACGGCAGCTTTGCGCGCTTGCGAAATCAACGCTGAGTGCCTGATGAAGGCTACCAAGGTTGATGGTATCTACGATGCCGACCCGGTAACCAACCCCGATGCTAAGCGCTTTGAAACCATCAGCTACCTTGAAGTTCTTTCCCGTGAACTCCACGTCATGGACTCCACGGCAACTTCGTTGTGCATGGACAACAAGCTTCCTATCCTGGTGTTCGACCTGATGGTTCCTGGCAATATTTCGCGCATTCTGAAGGGCGAGAACATCGGAACCACCGTTACCGCGTAAAACAAATTCCACCGTGCCTGATTCGCAGGCACCGCAACAATACGAATCAAAAGGGGAAGGACCCAAGATGACCAAGGAAATCATGGATAAAGCGGCAGAGCGTATGGCAAGCGCTGAACAGCAGCTGCTTTCCAACTTTGCCTCTGTTCGCACCGGCCGTGCTAGCGCCATGATCCTCGACCGTGTAAAGGCCGATTACTACGGCGTTCCGACCCCCATCAACCAGATGGCGGCCATCAAAACGCCCGATGCCCACACCCTCGTTATTGAGCCGTGGGACAAGTCGGCTCTTGGTGGTATCGACCACGCTATCCAGGAGGCAAACCTGGGCGTTATGCCTAACAACGATGGTTCGGTAATCCGTCTTTCCTTCCCGCCCCTTACCGAGGAGCGTCGTAAGGAATTCGTAAAGGAGTGCCGCACCTACGCCGAGGAAAGCCGTGTGGCCGTACGCAATGCTCGCCGCGATGCCAATACTGCCGTTGAGAAAGCTGTAAAGAACGACGGTCTTCCTGAAGACGAGCAGCGTCGTGCCGAGGCTGAAATCCAGAAGCTTACCGATGCCGCTATCGCTAAGCTCGATGCTCATCTTGCCAAAAAAGAAGAAGAGTTGATGTCCATCTAGTTTTGCCACTCTGCTGAGGGCAAGCCGTCTACAGGGCAGGGAATGCGCTCTGCGCGCTACCGATAACGCGGTAGGAATTCATCCGGAAAAAGCAGCTTTTGCGTCGAATCTTGGTTCTATTGCTTTCGTTCGTTTTCGCCGCCCTGATTATTTTGAGATTCTGCCCGCCAGGCTTTCTGGCGGGCGTGTTTTGCATTTGCGGGGTTTGCAAGGAGGAATGGAATGAGGCAACCACTCGAGTACATATTCCCGGATCCGCCTATGGGGATAGATCCTAAAGCGCTTGATCAGAGCCGCATACCCCGTCATGTTGCCGTCATCATGGACGGCAATGGGCGCTGGGCGAAAAAGCGCGCGTTAAATCGACTTCGTGGCCATAAGGCTGGAATTGAAGCAGTGCGTGAAACCATTCGTTGCGCCAACGATTGCGGCGTAGACTACCTCACCATCTATTCGTTTTCCACAGAGAACTGGAAGCGCCCGAAGGAAGAGGTAAGCGGGCTGATGGAACTGTTCGCCAAAACCATGTTGGTGGAAGTGGATGGGCTGCATGAGGAGCATGTGCGTGTTCGCACCATCGGCGATCTCTCAATGCTTCCCAGGGAAACGCGCGACGCTTTTGACGCAGCGTGGGAAAAAACCCGCAATAATGACGGTATGACCTTGGTGGTTGCGGTGAACTATGGTTCGCGTCAGGAAATGATGAACGCGGCCCAGGCGTATGCGGATGCTGCTATTGCCGCCCATGAAAAGGGCGAAGAACTGGTTCTTACCGAAGAGCTATTCGAGCAGGGCCTCGATACCGCCGATATTCCCGATCCCGATTTGCTTATTCGCACTTCGGGCGAAATGCGAATAAGCAACTTCCTTTTGTGGCAAATTGCCTATTCCGAGTTCGTATGCACCGATGTGCTGTGGCCAGACTTCAATCGATACGATTTCCTGAAGGCCTTGCTTGAGTTCCAGTCGCGCGATCGTCGCTTTGGGGCGGTGTAGTGCATGACGAAGACGCGTGTGCGTAAGCCGTTTATCCGGGAGGATGCCCAGGCGCATCCGGGCCTCACCACGGAAGTTGAGGAATTTCCTGCCATTGAGCTTCCTGGTGAAGAAAAGCGTTCCACTAAAGTGAAGAATGCTGCCGCAGCGAAGATGCCTGAAAAGGTGAAGAACCCCAGCAACCTGATGGTACGTACTGCAACAGGTGCGGTATACATTCTTCTTACGGTGGTGTGCATTTGGGCTTCCGAGGTATCTACGGCAATATACCTTTCGGTGCTCAGCGCTATCTGCGCAGGTGAGTTTTATTACATGTTGCGCTCTGATGCCAAGTTGCCCAATGAGTTTTTGGGAATCTGCGCTGCCGCTTTATTCCCGCTTGCTACTTGGGTATCCGGCATATCCGGCGTGGTTGTGGTGTTCGCCATCTTCGTATTGAGCCTGCTTGTTTGGTATGTTTTTTGGCAGCCCGCGCGAATCAGCGATGTTGCGGTAAGCCTGTTTGGCGCGGTGTACACGGGCGTCATCATGTCGTGCGCCATGCTGCTGCGTGTATCGCTTCCCGAATTTTGGGGTGCGGTCTTGATTTTGGGCTTGTTTGCCAGCGTTTGGGGCAACGATGCCTTTGCTTATCTGGTCGGATCGGCAATCGGCAAGCATAAACTTGCGCCTCATATCTCCCCGAAGAAAAGCTGGGAAGGGTTTATCGCCGGCCTTGTTGTCGCTATGGGCTTCTGGTGTCTGCTCACACTTATTCCTGGGGTAACCATGTCTATCCCACAGGCTTTGGTGTTCGGCCTGATAAATGGTCTTTCGGGTGTTTTGGGCGACTTGGTGGAAAGTCGCATCAAGCGCAATTCCGGTTTCAAAGATTCAGGCACCATCATGCCAGGCCATGGTGGTTTGCTCGATAGATGCGATTCGCAGTTCCTGGTAATCCTTACGGGTACCATCATGCTTGTTCTAGGAGGCTGTATTCCTTATGCAATCTAACGTATCTCCTCAGGTTCGCGTCGCTACTCAGCGACGCGTCATTGTTTTGGGCTCAACGGGCTCCATCGGTGTTCAGACGCTCGATGTAGTACGTCGCCATCCCGACCGCTTGAAAATCGTTGGTTTGGCAGCAGGCACGCGTGGGGCTGAGCTGCTGGCTCAAGCCAAAGAATTCAACGTGGGCCATTTGGCTCTAGGCACACCAGCGGCTGTCAGCTCTTCTGTTGTGGCAGAGCTGGAAGAGCAGGCTGCAGGTTTTGTTGGCGCGAAAGGCGGCATTGGTTTTGGGCCTGATGCGGTTCGCGAGATGGTTCATCTTGAAGAAGCCGACGTAGTGGTGAACGCCCTGGTGGGGGCTGCTGGCTTGCAGGCAAGCTATGAAACGCTTCGTGCGGGCAAGGTTCTTGCTCTGGCCAACAAGGAATCGCTGGTAGTGGGCGGAAACCTTATCATGCCCATGGCAACCGAGCCTGGCATGTTGATGCCCATCGATTCCGAGCATGGTGCCATATACCAGTGCCTTTTGGGCGAAGACCCCCGTGAGGTAAGCAAGCTGTGGGTTACTGCATCGGGCGGTCCGTTCCGTGGAAAGAAGCGCGCCGACTTGGAGAGCATTACCCCCGTTCAAGCTTTGGCGCACCCCACGTGGAATATGGGCAAGAAGATCTCAATCGATTCTTCCACCCTTATGAATAAAGGCCTTGAGGTAATCGAGGCGCATCATTTGTTCCAGATGCCGTACGACCGCATAGAGGTTGTGGTTCAGCCGCAAAGTGCCATTCATTCCATGGTCGAATTCACCGACGGAAGCGTGAAAGCGCACCTTGGCACTACCGATATGCGGATTCCCATTCAGTTCGCGCTTAGCTATCCCGAACGATGGGACGCTCCGGTCGAGCCGCTCGATTTCCGCATGTTGGGTTCCCTTGACTTTGCCGCGCCCGATACGGAAACGTTCTGTTGCCTTGCCTTGGCTTACCATGCGGGCAGGGTGAGCGGCACCTTGCCGTGTGCTATGAACGCCGCCAATGAAATTGCGGTAGCTTCGTTCCTGGAAGAAAAATTGTCATATCTGGGCATTGCCGAGTGTGTTGAGGCTGTTATGTCGCAGCACGAGGCGCGCGGTGTTCAGCAGGTAATGAGCGTTGAGCAGCTTCTGGAAGTTGATGCGTGGGCTCGCAGCTGCGCACGCGCATGGGTATCTGCTCGCTAATTGCACGTTTAAATTGTTGCACTTTTGCTTTACCGATAAGCCCTGGTGCATCTCGGGCCCCCGTAGTGGGACGGTGGGCTCTTGCTGGCGTCAGGCATCTGCGATGGGGGATGGACCCGCTTTGCATCCCCGACGCCATCGCGATGGGGATGCAAAGCGTCTTGTCCCTTCCGGACCGCTGCGAAGAAACGACAGGTGGGTATGATGAAGGTTTCAGACGAGGCATGGCGGGAAATGCGCATTTGTACTCCCACGCAGCCGAAGGGCCGCTTTCTGGCAAGATATCGCTGAAATGTACCCTCGGACAGCCCATTATGGCGAAATAAATCTATTATGTACCCTTTGAGCTGGATAAACGCTGTCCGAAAGTGCATTTCAGCGATATCTTGCCAGAAACGTTGGATTTCCCTGCCCAAGTGTACAAAATGAGCAGATTTTGCCGCCTTCGCGCAAGGAGGGCAGTGCGAAGGAACTCGGTACAAAGGTCAAGCCGCGCATGGCTGCCCGTCGGGAAGGCGAGCATAGAGCGTCGTTTTTTAGCTCGTTTGCGTGTCGGCCGGCAGGGCGGCTGCAGTTCGTATGAATTGGGGCGGGCTGCCTCATTGCTCAAATATAATGAGCATCATGGATATACTAATCATGCTCATAACGGTAACCCTTCTTTTGGGGTTTCTTGTATTTATACACGAAGGCGGCCATTATCTTGCTGCGCGCGCTTGCGGAGTGCGCGTAAGCGAATTCATGATCGGCTTACCTGGCCCTTCGATCGGTTTTACCCGTGGAGAAACGCGTTTCGGCATAACAGCCGTTCCTTTGGGTGGTTATGCGAGCGTTTGCGGCATGGCTCCCCCCAGCAACAGCCCTCACCTGAAGCGTGTTCTGGGCTATGCCTACCGCAAGGGCACGGTATACATGGAAGACGTTGCCCACGATTTGTTCCTCACCGATCAAGAAGCCTACGATTTGCTCGAGGAGCTGTGCGATTGGGGCTCGCTTAAGCGCCCTCGACGCAAGGACGAGCACAACGTATACCGCACGCCCGCCAAAAATGGTTTCAAGGAAGGTCAGCCTCGCGTCATTTCCAGCAACGAGGAATTCTTTGCATCGGAAAAGGCGCAACAATACTGCACTCTGCCGTTCTGGAAGCGCTGTGCCATTTTGCTTGCGGGTCCGTTCATGAATCTGCTTTGGGTGTTCCTGGTGTTCATTTTCATCTACTCCATCATGGGACTTGACCTCCAGAACACTCAAACCGGCGAAACGTTCCATTACACCTGGGCTCCTTGGGAAGCCATTGCAATGGGATTCAAGTACCTTGGCATGGTGGTAAGTGCGATTGCGGCATTGTTCAACCCCGCAACCGCAGCGCAAACCGTTTCTCAGTCAACTTCGGTTGTGGGCATCGCGGTTATGTCGAAAAGCGCCCTGGATGCGGGCTTCTTGAATTTCCTGTTCTTTACGGCGATCATATCTGCGTCTTTGGGCCTTATGAACATGCTTCCCATCCCCCCGCTTGATGGTGGCCGTTTTGTGGTGGAGGTATTCCAGAAGGTATCCCGTAAAGTGGTTTCGCTTCGAGCTTTGGGCTATATGTCCGCGGCGGGTATCGTGCTATTTACCGGATTTTTCCTGGTTATGGTCAATCAAGACGTTCAACGATTCATATTTGGGAATTGGAGCTAATACATGGCGAATACTGCTCCCAACGCAAAAACACGTCAGGTTATGGTAGGTTCTGTCGCTTTGGGCGGCGGTGCTCCTTGCGTGGTGCAATCGATGCTCAATCTGCCCCTTGCCGACGTGGAGGGGAACTTGAATCAGATAAGCCGCCTGCAAGAAGCTGGCTGCGAGGTGGTGCGCATTGCCGTTCCGCGCAAGGCTGATCTGGATTTCTTCGAGGTGATCTGCGAAAAGTCTCCTTTGCCAGTTGTCGCAGACATTCACTTCAGCGCCGAGCTGGCAATAGAAGCTGCTCGTCGCGGTGCTGCAAAGCTGCGCATCAACCCTGGCAACATCGGCGGCCTGGAGGCTACCGTTCCGGTGCTCCAAGCAGCCAAGGCGGCTGGCATTCCTATCCGTATTGGGGTGAATGCAGGCTCGCTCGATTCTGCTTTGGCGGAACGCAGCGACTTAACCTTGCCCGAAAAGCTTGTTGAATCGGCCACTGCATACGTGGAATTCTGCCATAGCCAAGAATTCTATGACGTGGTGGTTTCCGCCAAGGCACACGATGTGCCTACCACGGTGGCAACGTATCGCCTGCTCTCGCAGTGGATGCCTGAGGTTCCGTTGCATATTGGCGTTACTGAGGCAGGTACCTTGTTCCAGGGTCTTATCAAGTCCGCGAGCGGTCTGGGCATTCTTTTGGAGCAGGGGATAGGAGACACCATGCGTATCTCCTTAACCGACGACCCCGCGGAAGAGGTGCGTGCCTGCTGGACGCTTCTTTCTGCACTGGGTTTGCGTCGCCGAGACCCTGAATTGGTAAGCTGCCCTACCTGCGGTCGCTGTCAGGTTGACCTGATCCCCATTGCCCAGGAAGTGGAAAAGCGCTTGCGCGATGTGCATCGCCCCATCCAGGTGGCAGTTATGGGATGTGTGGTGAACGGTCCCGGTGAAGCAGCCGACGCAGATATTGGCGTTGCGTGCGGAAAGGGGTCTGGCGTGGTGTTCGCCCACGGCAAAACCTTGCGCAAGGTCGAAGAGGCCGCTATCGTTGATGTACTTATGGAAGAGATAGGAAACCTGTAATGGAAATCATGCGTTTGAGCCAGCAGTATGCTCCCACGTTGAAAGAAGACCCCGCCGATGCCGAGATCGCAAGCCATCGCTTGCTCGTTCGCGCAGGCATGATCAGAAAGGTTGCAGGCGGTGTGTATGCCTTCCTGCCCCTGGGCATGCGCGTTCTTACCAAGATCGAGAATATTGTACGTGAAGAAATGAATGCCATCGGTGCCCATGAGATTCTTATGCCGGCACTGCAGCCTGGTGAGCTGTGGCACGAATCGGGCCGTTGGAACGATTACGGTCCCGAGCTTATGCGACTGGAAGATCGCCATGGTCGTGGATTCTGCCTTGGACCAACCCATGAAGAGCTGGTAACCTCTATCGTTCGCAGCGAACTGCGTTCCTACCGTCAGCTCCCCATGACGCTCTATCAAATTCAGACGAAGTTCCGCGACGAGATCCGCCCTCGCTTTGGCCTGCTTCGTAGCCGCGAATTCATTATGAAGGACGCGTACAGCTTCCACTCCAACCAGGAATCCCTGCAGAAAACCTACGATGAAATGTACGATGCCTACGGTCGCATCTGTGAGCGCTGCGGTCTTGACTACCGTCCCGTTGTGGCTGATGGCGGTCAGATCGGCGGCAGCGTAACGTGCGAGTTCCATGCTTTGGCGGAAGCCGGCGAAGACGACTTGGTCTATTGCCCCGATTGCGATTATGCGGCAAACAACGAAGCGGGCGTGTGCCACGCTCATCCGGTTGAGTACGCTGCTTCCGAATGCAAGAAGGTTGAAACCCCCGGCGTTTCCTCTATCGAAAGCCTTGCGAAGTTCCTTGGCATCGAAGAGGCTGCCACGGTTAAGGCCATGGTGGGCAAGGACGTAGAGGGGGCTGTTTTCGCTCTCTTCATCCCCGGCGATCACGAATTGAACGAGATCAAGGCGGAGCGTGTGGTAAACGGCTTTACCCTGCTTACCGACGAAGAGCTTGAAGCTGCAGGCCTTCACAAGGGCTCCATTGGCCCGAAGGGCCTTCCCGAAGGCATCAAGGTTATCGGCGATGTGAACCTGAAGAACATTGAGCGCTGGGTTGTGGGCGCAAATGAAGACGGATTCCATTTCGTGGGCGCCAAGCACGGCGAGGATTTCCAGGTAGACGAGTGGGCCGACCTTTCGCTCGTAATGCCCGGCGATTCCTGCCCGAAATGCGGTGCTGCCCTGCAGGGTGCGCGTGGCATCGAGGTTTCCCAGGTATTCCAGCTGGGTGACAAGTACTCCAAGACCATGGGCGCAGTGTATTCGGACGAAAATGGCGTAGATCAGAACTTCCTTATGGGCTGCTACGGCGTTGGTGTTTCCCGTACGCTGGCGGCTATCGTTGAACAACACAACGACGAAGACGGCATTATCTGGCCTATGTCCGTAGCGCCGGCTCACGTTTGCGTTATTCCCCTTACCGTTGGCGACGAAGAAGTGTTCCCGGTTGCCGAGCGTATTGCCAAGGAACTTGCCGAGCAAGGTCTTGAGGTTGTGCTGGACGACCGCGACGAGCGCGCTGGCGTCAAGTTCGCCGATGCTGACCTTATCGGCTGGCCCGTTCAGGTTGTTGTGGGCAAGCGCGGCGTGAAAGAAGGCGTGGTTGAGGTTAAGCGCCGTGGCGAATCGGAAAAGACCAAGGTTCCTTTCGCTACGCTTACTGAAGCATTGGCTTTCGTGAAGCGTGCCGCCCGAAACAACAAGTTCTCGCGTACGTTCTAAATGCCTGTGCAGAGCGAAACAAACAAACCGGAATTGCTTGCTCCCGCCGGCGGGTGGGAGCAGCTTGAATACGCGCTTCACTTTGGTGCCGACGCGGTGTACCTTGCGTGCGATCGCTTCGGCCTGCGCGCCCGTGCCAGCAATTTCTCGCTGGAAGATTTGCCTCGTGCCGTTGCGTTGGCACACAGTGCCGGCGCACGTGTGTACGTCACCTGCAACGCTTATGCCCACGATGAAGACCTGGCGGCTCTTCCCGAATACGCTCAAGCTATGGAAGCTGCGGGCGTCGATGCTGCCATTGTGAGCGACTTGGGCGTTATGTCGGTGGTGCAGCAGCATGCGCCCTCGGTTGCCATCCATGTTTCCACGCAAGCTTCGGTTTCAAACGCCGAAGCTGCGCTTATGTGGTATCGCCTTGGTGCTCGCCGCGTGGTGTGCGCTCGCGAGATGTCGGTGGCGGAAATCGCCGCTATGCGTAAGGCTATTCCCTCCGATATGGAGATAGAAGTGTTTGTGCACGGCGCCATGTGCATGGCCATTTCGGGTCGTTGCCTTATCAGCGATTACCTTACCGGCCGTCATGCCAACAAGGGGCAATGCGTCCAGCCGTGTCGTTGGGAATATGAGCTGAAGGAACTTTCCCGCCCCGACCAGCGCTTCGGCATAGAAGAGGGCGATAACGGCACGTATCTGCTTAATTCCAAGGATCTGAACATGCTTGCCCATCTTGACGATCTTGCTGCGGCAGGCGTTTCTTCGGTAAAAATTGAAGGCCGCGTGAAAAAGGCTTTCTATGTGGCAACGGTGGTAAATGCGTATCGCCATGTGCTCGATGGCGAGCCGGCATCCCTATGGGAGCATGAGCTCGAGATCATCTCGCATCGACCCTATTCAACGGGCTTTTATTACGGGGATGCCGAGCAGACCACCGACAACGACATTTATGTGCAACTTTGCGATTGGGTGGGGGAAGTGGTTTCCTCGAGCGCAGTCGAGCAGGGTCAGTGGCGCGTGCAGGCAAAGTGCCGTAACCGTTTTTACGAGGGCGACGAACTGGAGGTCCTGAGCCCCCATAAACCCATTCGATCCATTAAGGTTCAGAGTTTGGCTGAAGTCTACGATGGGGCGGAAGTACCTTCCGAGGTGGCATGCAAGGCCATGGCGCTTTATGCGTTTACCGCTTCTTTTGAACTGGAGCCTCGAGGTATTCTGCGTGTTCGTCGCAAGGATCCAACGAAGAAGAACTGATGGGGTGCTGCGAATGTTTGGCAAAGCGTTCGCTATTCGATAGGAAAGGGGCGCAGAGGGTGCGTCCTGGAAAGCAAGGAGGAACATATGGGAAGGCAATCTGACGAGGCTTTGCAGCTTGCGGATGCAGATGAATTGGTGAACTACCTGATGGGTGCCCACTGCGCTTATATGCAGTGGCGCGAGCTCACCTATTACCTCACCGACGCAAACGACATTTATTGGCGTGCGCAGGACACCAACGACCTGAACGACAAGGGGCATTTCCCTGATTGCAGCGAGTTAGTTGCTTCGGTGCGTGAATTTGTCGACTTGCCGTTCTTGGACGGAAAGCACTCCATCCGCGAGGTATTTCCCGAGGCAACCTTCTACGGTTCGGTGAAAATCGAGGGACAGGGTACCCCTGTTCCCGTTATTTAGCGGGGGGGGTTCGGCAGCGGCAAGCATCCTTGCCATCGCCTTCGGTGCTGTGCTTTACGATTTCAGTTGATATGCGCAGTCGGTTAAACATTTGAGCTATAGGCTGCTTTCTTGCAGCGAATGGGAGCGGGCGCGTAAGCGCCCGTTTCTTGTTTTCGGGCCGAGTATCTCCTGCTTGGGGTGCTCTCGCTTGGCGGGGGGGTGGATCGCAATCGCGCAGCGAATACGATCCGATAACGAAATACTGGCTGGCTTTTCGTTACGCTATCATCGGTTTATTCGTTCGATGCGAAACAAGGGGGATTGATGGCGCGTTTGCTCATTGTTGAAGACGATGTATCTCTGCGAGAGAACCTTGTGCGCATGCTTCAGCTTAAGGGGCATGAGTGCGTTTGCTGTGAGTTATTCGAAAATGCTACAGCCGAAGCCCTTGCCGCTTCTCCCGATTGCATCTTGCTCGACCTGTCTCTTCCCGGTGCGTATGGCCACGAGATCTGTCGTTCAATTCGCCAGGAAAGCAACGTTCCTATCATTGTGCTTACTTCTTCCGATAGCGAGTTCGACGAGGTTATGAGCATGAGTGTTGGTGCGGATGATTACGTGGTGAAGCCCTATCGTCCCGCTGTGCTGCTTGCCCGTATTGATCGCGCACTCGCTCGCAGTGGGTCTGTCGATCCGACGCACAGGCAGCTTGAGCACGGTGGTGTCTCGCTCGATCCCGTGCGAGCAGAGGTTTCGTATCGTGGCAGGAGCGTTGAACTGTCGCGCAATGAGCTTTTGATTCTGCGTATCCTCATGGAGAACGCGGGCTCCATCATCTCGCGTGGCGAGCTGATGGACGAGCTGTGGCAAACCGATGCGTTCATTGACGACAACACGCTTACCGTAAACGTGAACCGATTGCGCCGCAGCTTGCAATCTGCAGGCGTGCCTGACGGCTTCATTGCCACCCGCCGTGGCTTAGGCTACGTGGTTCGATGAGGGCCTTAATTCGGGGAAACGCTTCGGCTACGCAGGAGCCCGGCTCACCCGCCTGCCCGGAGCCGGGCTCGCTGGCGGCCGCGCTCAACTCGCCAGCCGACCCGCCGCGCGGTCCCGCGCCCGCTTCGCCCGAGCCCACTCCGCCCGCTGCCGAAAGCCGCGCCGACCGTTTGGAGCGTGCCTATTCCTTCGGTGCGTACCTCCGTTCGCGCGCCGGGTTCGCGTTTGGCGTGATCGCTCTGATAGCTGTGGTGGCTGGCATCATGGCCGGTACTGGTTCGAACGCTTCGGCGATCGCGCTCGTTTCCCTCTGCGAAGCCCTGTTCGCCTGCGTTGCGCTTGCTGTGGGGTTTTTGCGCGACCGCGAGTTCTACCAGCAGCTGGACTTGTTCTGCGATTCGCACGAAAACGCGCGCTACCTCTCGTCGATCCTAGACGAGCCGCGCACGCTCGAAGGCTCTATCGCCTACCGTGCGCTCGCCGTGCAGGGCAAGGCCGCTTCCGACGAACTAGCCGCCCGATCTCACGACATGAAGGAGTACCGCGACTACATCGAGCTGTGGGTTCACGAAACCAAAACGCCCATTGCATCGGCGCAGTTAGCCCTGTCAAACCTTCATGGGCCCGAGATCGGCAAGATCCGCGGCGACCTCGACCGCATCGAATCCCGCGTCGATCAAGCGCTTTACTACGCGCGCTCGACAACCTTAAGCGAAGACTTCTCCATCGAGGAGCTCAACCTTGCGGCGCTTGCGCGCAAGGCGTGCCGCCAACGGTCCCGCACGCTGATCGGCGCAGGGGTCTCGCTCGAGTTCGCCATCGACGAGGCGCTCGAGGTGCTCGCCGACGCGAAATGGACCGACTTCATCATCGGCCAGGTGTTGGAGAATTCGGCGAAGTACGGCGCAAAGACCATTCGATTCGAAAGTTCAGTGAAGAACGTGGGCACGAAAGACGGCTGCATCGAGCTAGCTATCGGTGATGACGGCGACGGCATCCCCGCTGCCGATGTGCCGCGCGTGTTCGACCGAGGCTTTACGGGAAGCCAGGGCCGCGCACATCACAAGGCGACGGGCATGGGACTCTACCTTGCCGCCGTGGCCTGCGAAAGAATGGGCCTTGGCTTGCGAATTTCCTCAGAAGAGGGAATGGGCACCACCGTCGCGCTGGCCTTCCCCCTTAACCGCACGCGCATGGATTTGGCGGGAACCTAGCCGGCGTCCATCGCAAACCGCGATCCGCCTGCGCACGGCCTGTCGGCGCCGATGGCGGCTAACCTTACAGAATCGTAAGTTTGCGGTAAGGCCCTTCGATGGCTCCGCTTTCGTGAGCGTCGCATCATGGGGATATACCGAATCGAAGAGAAAGGAATCCCCATGACCATGGTTACCGCAACCCCTCCGGCAGGCATCTCGAGCGCGGGCGCGCCTGATAACCGCAACGTCCTGCTCTCTGTGCGCGACGTTCAGAAGGTCTACGGCTCGCGCGAAGCCGTCACGCGTGCGCTCGATGACGTATCGTTCGACATCTGCGAAGGCGAGTTCGTTGGTGTGATGGGCCCGTCGGGCTCGGGCAAGAGCACGCTTTTGAACTGTATCTCCACCATCGACACCGTGACCAGCGGGAACATCATCCTGAACGGGCTTGACATCACGCAGCTGCGCAGCCGCCAGCTCTCAAAGTTCCGTCGCGATGACCTGGGCTTCATCTTTCAGGACGCGAACCTGCTAGACACGCTGACCGGTTTCGAGAACATCGCCCTGGCCCTTACCATCAAGGGCGAGAAGGCCGATGCCGTTCGCACGAAGGTCGACCGCACCGCCGACTTGCTTGGTGTGGCAGACGTTCTGCAGAAATACCCGCGTCAGATGTCGGGCGGACAGCGTCAGCGCGTTGCCGCGGCGCGCGCCATCGTCGCCGACCCGAAGCTGGTTTTGGCTGACGAGCCCACCGGCGCGCTCGATTCGCGCAACGCCGCCGTTCTTCTTGAAACGCTTGAAGTGCTGAACGAGAAGCTGAACGCCACCATCATGATGGTCACGCACGACGCGGTTGCGGCATCGTACGCCGATCGCATCCTGTTCATCAAGGACGGCAAGCTGTTCAACGAGCTGCGCCGCGGCGATAGCAGCAGAACCGACTTCTACCAGCGCATCCTCGAGGTCCAGGCGTTCCTCTCCGGCAAGCAGGGAGCGTCCTCCGCAGTCGGTTTCGTAGCCTCGCACGTCACCGCGTTGAGCAACTAGGCGGTGGCATCATGTTGATGAAACTTGCCTTGCGCAACGTGCGCCGCAGCATGCGCGACTACGCTGTGTATTTTGTCACCCTCACTTTGGGTGTGGCGGTGTTCTACGCCTTCAACGCCATCGGGGACTCGCGCGTGCTCTTCGAAGCCCAAGAGGGTGCCGCAAATGTGCTCCTGTCGTCCGGCGTGAGCATTTTCGACATCCTTACGCAGGTCATGACCTATTTCAGCGTCGTCGTCGCTGTGGTTTTGGGCTTTCTGGTCCTATACGCCAACCGGTTCGTGGTCCGAGCGCGAAAGAAGGAGTTCGGCACGTACCTGCTGCTAGGCATGAGCCCGCGCCAGGTTTCCTCGGTGGTACTGATGGAAACGTTGATCGTCGGCGTGATCGCACTGCTCGTCGGTCTTGGGCTCGGTTTTTTGATCTCGCAGGCTATCGCCTTCGCCACGGCTGGCATCATCGGCGTGGCCATCAGCGATTACCATCTGCTATTCAGCGCCCGCTCCGCTGAGCTGACGCTGGGGTGCTTCGCGCTCATCTTCGCCGTGGTGGCCCTTTTCAACGCTGTGCAAATCTCACGTTGCAAGCTTGCCACGCTGCTTTCGGCCAACTCCCGCAACGAGCGCATGCCCGTGCGCAACCCCATCGTCTGTCTCATCGTGTTCGTGCTGTCGTGCCTGATTCTGGCGAAGGCGTATGCCGAGCTCAACCTCGACGGCCTCGTTTACTTCGGCGAGCACTTCCGCACCGCAACCGCATTGATGCTCGTCGGCACGCTGGGCCTGTTCTGGTCGGCGTCGGGCTTCTTCATCCTACTGATCCAACGCCTGCGCGGCGTGTACTTCAAGGGACTGGCCATGTTCACCATGCGCCAAATCGCGGCGAAGGTGAACACCGCGTTCGTGTCGTTATGGACGGTCAGCATCCTTCTGTTCTTCAGCATCGTCGTGTTCTCAACGGGCTTCAGCCTGGCAACGGTCCTCTCCGATCAGCTAGAGGAGAACACCCAGTTCGATGCGTCCATCCGCGCAAGCCTGATGTCGCTCGACACCTCCGACATGGAAGCGGTGCCTTCCGAGCAGTACGGCGGGGAAGATGAGAAGGCTGCAGCGATCGAGGAAGCCGAAGCCCAACGCAACGAAATTCACAGGCTATGGCAAGAGAACGGCGGCTCCACCGCCGCGTATCTCAAGTCGCTCATCCCAGATTGGGACGAATGCGTGGCCGGCTCGGCTCAGGTGGACACATGGCTTGCGAACGACTTGACGAACAAGCAGCTTGTCGATGCTTGCGGCTTCACGCTTGAGCAGATCGGTTCCGACGATAACTCCAGCATGGCCGACGAAGGCGTGCAATACGTATCATTGTCGCAGTTCAACGCCGCGCGCCAACTTGCAGGCGAAAAGCCGATCGAGCTTGCCGCAAACGAGTACCTGGTTGACAACACGGTCGACAAATC
>UQVJ01000015.1 GCA_900544455.1 uncultured Eggerthella sp.
CAAGCCAAGATGACGCGCGATTTTGCCCGCGAGCAGGGTATCACCCATTACTACGAAGTGGGTTGCATGGGTGTAGAGCACGCACTCCTACCTGAGCAGGGCGTTGTAGGCGCTGGCGACCTTATCATTGGCGCCGATAGCCATACCTGCACCTATGGTGCGTTAGGCGCATTCTCCACTGGCGTTGGTTCTACCGATGCTGCTGTGGGCTATGCCACCGGCAAAGCATGGTTTAAGGTTCCTGAAAGCCTGCTGTTCAACGTTGAAGGCGAGCTTCGCCCTGGTGTTACCGGTAAGGACATCATTCTTCATATCATCGGTATGATCGGCGTAGATGGCGCTCTGTACCAGGCAATGGAATTCCGTGGAAGCGCCATTGAAGGCCTTACCATGGACGAGCGCCTTTCCATTTCCAACATGGCTATCGAGGCAGGCGGCAAAGCTGGCCTCATTCCTGTCGACGATGTTACTCGCAAGTATATGGACGGTCGCACCGAGCGCCCCTACACCGAATATCACTCTGACCCTGATGCGGTGTATGCGAAGGTATACAACATCAACGCGCAGGATATTGTTCCTACTGTTGCTTTCCCGCATCTCCCCTCTAACACGCGTCCTGCATCTGAAGCTCGTGATATTGTTATCCAACAGTCCGTTATCGGCTCTTGCACCAATGGCCGCATCGAAGATATGCGCCAGGCTGCCGCTGTGCTTAAGGGGCATAAGGTCCATCGCGATGTTCGCTGCATCATTATTCCCGCAACCCAGCAGGTTTATCGTCAGTGCATCAAGGAAGGCCTGATGGACATCTTCTTGGATGCCAACTGCGCGGTTTCCACCCCTACGTGTGGTCCTTGCCTGGGCGGTTATATGGGTATTCTTGCTGCAGGCGAGCGCTCTATTGCTACCACCAATCGCAACTTCGTAGGCCGTATGGGCGATCCTACCAGTGAGGTGTACCTCTCTTCGCCGGCAGTTGCTGCTGCCAGCGCCGTGTTGGGCCACATCGGTCTTCCCGAAGATCTTGATTAAGGAGAAGTGCAATGCAATTCAAGGGAACTGTTCATCGCTACGGTCGCGATATTGATACCGACGTAATTATCCCAGCTCGCTACCTCACCACTTCCGAGCCCTCCGAACTTGCCAAGCACTGCTTGGAGGATTTGGATGTCGAGTTCGTCAACAACGTAAAGCCTGGCGACATCATCGTTGCTGAGGAGAACTTTGGTTGCGGCTCTTCTCGTGAGCATGCGCCCATCGCCATCAAGGCTGCAGGCGTAGATGCCGTCATCGCCAAGAGCTTCGCTCGCATCTTCTATCGCAATTCCATCAATACGGGGCTTGCCATTCTGGAATGCCCTGAAGCGGTGGACGCAATCAAGAACGGCGATGTGGTTAGCGTCGATACTGAAACGGGCACCATTACCGATGAAACCACCGGTGAAAGCTTCACGGCTCAGCCTTTCCCGCCCTTCATTGCCGATATCATCGAGCAGGGCGGCTTGCTGAACCGCACGCGTCACGTGTTGGGGCTTGCCTAACTCTTTTCTTTCGCTCTTATATTCTTGAAACGCCCTTCGGGGCGTTTCTTTCATTGCGGTAATATCGTTTGCGAACTGTTTTTCGCTGAAAGAGGATTTCACTATGACCAAGACGTACAAGATCTGCACGTTGCCCGGTGACGGCATCGGCCCCGAGATCATGGCCGAGGGCGTTAAAGTGCTGAAGGCATTGGGTAAGAAGTACGACGTCGATTTCGCTTGCGAAGATGCTTTGATCGGCGGTTGTGCTATCGATGCTACGGGCGAAGCGCTTCCTCAGGCAACGCTCGATGCTGCCAATGCATCGGATGCGGTATTGCTCGCTGCGGTAGGCGGTCCGAAGTGGGACACCACCGATCCTTCGAAGCCTCGTCCTGAGCAGGGTTTGCTTGGCATTCGTAAGGCGCTGGGCCTGTATACCAACTTGCGTCCTGTTCAGATTTTCAACGCATTGGCCGAGGCATCTACCTTGAAGCCTGAGGTTATCGATGGCGTAGATATGATGATCGTTCGCGAGCTTACTGGTGGTTTGTATTTTGGCAAGCGCGAGCGTTTCTACGACGAAGAAGGCGCAGGCACCGATGGCAAGCCCGGCCAGCGCGCATACGATACGCTTGAGTATCGCGAGTATGAGATCGAGCGCATTGCCCGTCAGGCATTCGAGGCTGCTCGTAAGCGCGGCAAGAAGGTTACCAGCGTCGACAAGGCTAACGTTTTGGAGACCAGCCGCATGTGGCGCGAAATCGTTCATCGCATTGGCGCAGAAGAATATCCCGATGTTCAGCTCGAAGATCTGCTGGTAGACAACACGGCGATGCAGCTTATCAGCCGCCCTGCTGATTTCGATGTGGTGGTTACCGAGAATATGTTTGGTGATATTTTGTCAGACGAGGCAGCCCAGATCACCGGCTCGCTGGGTATGCTTGCAAGCGCTTCCTTGGGCGACGGCGTGGCTCTGTACGAACCGAGCCACGGTAGCGCTCCTGATATCGCGGGCCAGGGTATCGCGAACCCCTTGGCTCAGATCATGTCGGTTGGCATGATGCTGCGCTACAGCTTCGATATGGGGCAAGCGGCAGATGATATCCAGCGTGCTATCACCGAAGTGCTCGATGAGGGTTGGCGCACGGGCGACCTGAAGGATGCTTCGACTCCTGCCGATAAAGTTGTAGGCACGGTTGCAATGGGCGATTTGATCGTTCAGCATCTGTAAGCTCCATTGCTCCTGATTCGGCGGTCTCTGCCATCATTGGCAGAGACCGCTTCTTTGTTGGGAAAATAGGGACAGGTACCAGATTCCCGCTTTTCGTGGGAATCTGGTACCTGTCCCTATTTTCCTACCCGTGTTCCTTTTTTGTGTGCTGATGCAGCGCTATAATAGTGCGGTTACAGGCATAGGAGTGCCTAAGTTGAGTTTTGAAAGAGAGCAGCACAAAGCATATGGCAGTGAAAGCACCTGAGGGAACCTTCGATCTTCTTCCTGATGATGTGCGGTTTTGGGATCATTTCCGCCAAACCGCATTCGAGATTTTCGGTCGTTGCGGCTATCAGCCCATTGAAACCCCGCTGTTTGAACAGACGGATCTGTTCGTGCGTGGCATCGGTCAGTCAACCGATGTTGTTTCTAAAGAAATGTTCACTGTTGTTTCCGGTGGCAACATGGAAAAGCTTCTTGCTGGCGAATCGCTAAAGGCAAAGAGCCGTCTTTCCCTTCGCCCGGAGGGAACGGCTGGTACTGTTCGTGCGGTGGTGCAGCACGATATGGTTCCGCAGGGCGGTGCTCCCGCAAAGCTCATGTACGCTGGCCCGATGTTTCGAGCCGAGCGCCCTCAGAAGGGTCGTTTGCGCCAGTTCCGCCAGGTGGGCGTTGAATGCCTGGGCGCTGATGAGCCAACGGTAGATGCCGAAGCAATTATCATGCTGATGCGTTTTTATGAGGCTATCGGTATTCCCGCTTCGGAAACTCGTCTGCTCTTGAACTCTATGGGCTGCGAGAAGTGCCGTCCAGCTTATCGCGAAATGGTGCGCGAGCATATCCATCAGCATTCAGACGAGCTGTGTGAAGAGTGCAATCATCGCGCCGATCTGAATCCGCTTCGCGCATTCGATTGCAAGAACGAGCACTGCCATGAGGTGATGGAGGGTGCCCCCAAGATCACCGATCACCTGTGTGAAGACTGCCGTGCTCATTATGAGGCGGTTAAGGGCTATCTGGACGCCGCAGGCATTGCGTATGTCGAGGACCCGCGTCTTGTTCGTGGCTTGGATTATTACACGCGTACCGTGTTCGAGATCCAAGTAGATACGGGCATGGGCAGCCAGAACGCCATCGGCGGCGGTGGACGTTACGACAAGCTTGCTAAGGAGGTTGGCGGTCGCGATACTCCGGGCTTGGGCTTTGCATTGGGTTATGAGCGCTGTGTATTGGCGCTGGAGGCACTTGGCGCCAAAGCATCGAGCGAAGTTGCCCCTGCTGCATTCATTGCCTGTGTCGATGATTCCACCCGTGCAACTGCATTCAACTTGGCGCAGGAACTTCGCGCCCAGGGGCTCTACATCGAAGTCGATCACCAAAAGCGCAGCCTGAAGAGTCAGTTCAAATTGGCTGACAAGCTTTCTGCCCGTAAGGTTATCGTGCTTGGCCCCGATGAGGTTGCCGATGGCGTTGCTAAGATCCGCGATATGGAAACCCACGAAGAGCAGGCTGTGAAGCTTGAATCTGTTGCGGAGGCTTTGGCGTAGAGGAACAGCGTTTCGCCTGAATTTGATTACCGTACCGAGTTGCGCATGGGCGCTTCCCTGGTGAAGAGATACCGTAGTAAACAGTGGCTGCTTTACATGGCAGCTGGTAGCGATAGGAAAGAGGAGTAAGCACTACCATGACCGATTATCTGAACGAATACTGCATGCACTCCCACACGTGTGGGCAGTTGCGCCGCAGCGACGTTGACGCAGAGGTTACCCTGACCGGTTGGGTATGGCACAACCGCGACCATGGCGGTCTTATCTTCGTAGACCTGCGTGATCGCGAGGGTTACACCCAGGTTGTTGTTGACCCCGATTGCGTAAGCGAAGAGGACTTCCATGTAGCTGAGCATCTGGGCCGCGAATATGCCCTGGAGGTTACCGGCAAGGTTCGCGCTCGCTTGGACGAAGCAGTTAACCCGAATATGGCAACTGGCGAAATCGAGGTTCTGGCAAGCTCCGTTAAGGTGCTGAACACCTCCGTTACTCCTCCGTTCTCCATCGAAGACGGTATCGAAACCGATGAAACCACTCGCATGAAGTGGCGTTATCTCGACCTTCGTCGTCCCGAGATGTATGCAAACCTGAAGCTTCGCCATGTTGTTGCCCAGGCAATGCGCTCTGCTCTTAACAAGCGCGGCTTCCTTGAGGTTGAAACGCCTATCTTGGCAAACTCCACTCCTGAAGGCGCACGTGACTACATTGTTCCTTCCCGTCCTAACCCTGGCAAGTTCTACGCATTGCCCCAGAGCCCTCAGCAGTTTAAGCAGATGCTGATGGTCGGTGGCATTGAGCGTTATTACCAGATTGCCCGCTGCTTCCGTGACGAGGATCTTCGTGCTGATCGTCAGCCTGAGTTCACCCAGGTTGATATCGAGATGTCGTTCGTTAAGGAAAACGACGTAATCGACATGATGGAAGGCGTATTCCAGGAAGTTCTGGAAGCTGCCGGGGTAGAACATGAGTTCCCGCTGCAGCGCATGCCTTGGAAAGAGGCAATGGATCGTTTCGGTTGCGACCGTCCTGACATCCGCTTCGGTATGGAGCTCGTTGAGCTTACCGAGATCGTTCGCGGTTGCGGCTTTGGCGTATTCTCCAAGGCGGTAGAAGCTGGCAACATCGTTAAGGCAATCAACTGCAAGGGCGCTGGCGACTGGAGCCGTGGCGAAATCGAGAAGCTGGGTAACATTGCTTCCGAAAACGGCGCTAAGGGCATGGCTTGGATTGCCTACACTACCGACGGCAAGGAAAAGAGCCCCATCATCAAGTTCTTGGGCGAAGAGGTTCATGCCAAGATCAAGGAAGCCATGAATGTGGAAGCTGGCGACTTGGTTCTGTTTGCGGCAGATACGTTCGACATTGCTAATGCCGTTCTTTCTGCCCTGCGTTTGCATATGGCCGATGCGCTGGATATCCCTCGTCCTGGTCATAAGCTGTTGTGGGTTGTCGACTTCCCGATGTTCAAGTTCGACGAGGAAACCAACAAGTATGCAGCAGAGCATCATCCCTTCACGATGATCCCTGAGGCTGATTGGGATAAGATCGAAACCGATCCTCTGGCTTGTGGCAGCTACAGCTACGACATTGTTATGGACGGCTTTGAGGCTGGCGGCGGTTCCATCCGTATTCACAACGCCGAGCTGCAGAAGCGCGTTCTTGCTCGTTGCGGCGTAGACGAAGAGGATATGGAAGTGAAGTTCGGTCACCTTATCCACGCTCTTGAGCTTGGTGCGCCTCCTCATGGCGGCATTGCTATCGGCCTTGATCGTCTGGTTATGCTCTTGGCGGGCAAGCAGTCCATCCGCGACGTTATCGCCTTCCCGAAGACGAGTTCCGCTTCCGACCCCATGACGGGTGCTCCGAATGCGGTAACCGCAAAGCAGCTGAAGGAAGTAGCTCTGCGCACCCTGTAAGTGGGAATATGGGGACAGGTCCCATTTCCCCATTTTGCTTTAAGCGTGGGATGTCGAAGGTTTCCTTTTTGCGTGGGGGTATGTCCCTTTCAGGCTTTAGCTAATATAGGTTAATGCCCGTTGGTTCATCAGTGAATCAGCGGGCATTTTTATTGTTGGCGCATTCTTAAAAATGGTCTGTCGCTATTTGCTTGTGTGGGGTAGGATTGCCCTTGGTTCTTTGTTCGGTGGAAAGGAAATGCAATGGGGAGCAAGAAGTATTTCTTCTTCGATTACGATGGTACGTTGGCAGTGCCACGTACTCGCTCAATTCCCCGAAGCACCCTTGAAACCCTTGATGAGCTGCGCGCACAGGGGCATTTCATTGCCTTGGCTACCGGCCGATTGCAGGTAAATGCGGTCGATTACATCGATTCTGCTGGTATTACCAACATTGTTGCCGATGGGGGCTATTCGGTTACGCTGAATGGCGAATTGAAGTGGATGGAGGGCCTTCCACTTGTTCCGGTGAAGAAATGCCTGCATATTCTCGAGGATCAAGGAATACCTTGGGCGGTTAGCACCACCAATGAGCTCGTTCGCTATTCTCCACGTGAGGACTTTGCTGAGATAGCAGGCGATTACTATGTTCCCACTGAGTATGACCCTAATTTGCGCATTGATGATTTGAACTGCATTTACAAGGCATATATACCTTGTTCGATCAAGGAAGAGGCTATGGTTTTTGCTACGGGGGCCCTCGATGAGGTTCCCCATGTGCGTTATGACTCCGACACCATCTTCGTTGAGCCAATGGATAAGCAGCGTGGCATTAAGCGCATGATGAACTTGCTTGATGCGCCCTACGAAGACGTCGTAGTATTCGGCGATGGTTTCAACGATGTTTCAATGTTCATTCCCGAGTGGACTTCGATTGCCATGGGTAACGCTCGGCAGATTCTCAAAGAGCGAGCCGATTTCGTTACCACGAACTGCGATGATGATGGAATTATGAATGCCTGCAAACACTATGGATGGATTCGAGGTTAGCATGGGGCGTTTGAAAAACGCATGGCGGCATTTCTGCACCATTTCTCACCATAAGGTTTTGGTCTGTCAGCATTGCTTTAAGGTCGGTTTGTATCGCCAGGGCATCATGCATGATCTGTCCAAGTACTCTTTGACGGAGTTCAGAGTGGGCGTTAACTATTATCAGGGCGATAGAAGCCCTAACACTGCCGAACGTGCCGATCTGGGATACTCTACTGCTTGGCTGCACCACAAGGGACGTAACCGCCATCATTACGAGTATTGGATCGACATGAAGGGAAATCGCGACGCAACGCTAGAGGGAAAACCCATGCCTACGCGCTATGTGGTTGAGATGTTCTGTGATCGCATGGCTGCTAGCAAGGTATACCAGGGCAGTGCTTATACCGATGCCAGCTCGTTAGAGTATTTGAGGCTTGAGCAGAGCGCCAAGGGTGAGATTTTGATGCATCCTGATACGAAGGCGCTTTTAGAGCGCATGCTCACCTGGCTTGCGGAAGATGGCGAAGAAATCGCCCTTCGTCGTGTGCGCAACGAAATAGTGAAGCCGCGTCACCGTGAGCCAAACACCCCAAAGTTTTAGCGGGAATACAAGGGCAGGGAGTATAGGGGGCAGGTCCCATTTTCCCTTCTAATAGGAAGAGCCTCGCTTGCAATGCATCACGCAAGCGAGGCTCTTATTTTGAGCATCGTACCTAGATGGGAAAATGGGACCTGCCCCCTATACTCCCGCTATTCGGTGTCTTCGGGTTTTTTCTTGGGCTGGCGAACGTTTACCTTCAGGCTTGCCAGGCTTACGCGCGAATGCGCTGGAATGGATTCAGTAACGAAAGCGCCGCCTGCTATGACGGTATCTTCGCCGACGATGGTCTCTCCACCCAAGACGCTTGCGTTTGAGTAGATAGTCACGTTGTCCTCGATGGTGGGATGACGTTTTACACCGGCAAGTTTTTGTCCCGCGCGAGTGGAAAGAGCACCGAGCGTTACACCCTGATAGATCTTCACATGGTTGCCAATGATGGTGGTTTCGCCGATGACAACACCTGTCGCATGGTCAATGAAGAAGTATTCGCCGATGGTGGCGCCTGCGTTGATGTCGACGCCGGTGCCGCTGTGGGCATATTCGGTCATGATGCGGGGGATAAGCGGCACGTTCTGCGTGTACAGTTCGTGGGCGATACGATATACGAAAATGGCAAAGAATCCCGGATAGGAAAAGATAATCTCTTCTTTGCTCTGAGCGGCTGGGTCTCCATCGAAAGCAGCCTGGACATCGGTAAGCAGCACACGCTGGATTTCAGGTAGCTTTTCGAAGAAGTTCTTGCATATTTCGTCCACGCGAGCTTCGACTTCTTCTTCGCTGATGTCATCGGCGCCCTTGAACAGAAGCGCCTCTTTCAGCTGACGGCGCAACGAGTCTTCGATTCGGATCAGCGTTTCGCCAATGAAGTATTCGGGATTGGTGCCCGTGGGAGTTTCATCGCCGAAGTAACGAGGGAACATCACGCGGCGCAGATCTTTGATGATGTTGATGATGGCTCTCTTGTTGGGAAAGTGCTTGTCGGGGTCGGTGAAGAAGATCTCGGTGGCGCTGTAGTTTTTGGCGATACCGGCAACGATTGAGTCGAGGTTTTCGTTGAACATGCGGTCCTCTTTCGGTTGATGATGCGCTTCGGTTGGGAAGCGCGTTTTTGTTTTTCCTATCGTAGCGTGAAGCGATGCGCACTCCAATACACGAACCGTTAATTCCGACAATTTTTGTAGGTTTTTGGCGCGGGGGGTGATGATATGTGGGGAAATAGTTAGATAAACTAAGTAATTTGCAAAGTGCGCTACAGTTACATCTTGCAGTTATTGGACAAAACATACATTTATGAAGAGAACTAGCGCATTGCATGCAGCGGCGGTGCGTAAATAGCCGCGCGCTGTTTCTTGTGGCATTGAGGAGATCGATTTGATTCGCATCATCGTTGATTCTGGATCCGACCTGTTACCAGAGGTTGCCAATAGATATAGCATTCAGGTTTTGCCGCTTCTTGCCAATGTGGATGGGGTCGAGTATCGCGACGGGATTGATTTGGGGCGCGATGGGTTTTATGAGTTGCTAGAAGAAACAGGCGCGTTTCCGAAGACTTCCCAGGTATCGCCCCATGCGTTTGCCGAGGCATTCAGGGAAGCGCGCGCTTCGGGCGATGAGGTTATCGCAATTACCCTTTCTTCAGCGCTGAGCGGCACCTATCAAAGCGCTAAGCTTGCGCAAGCTATGGTAGGGGAAGAGGGCGTTTATGTTGTCGACTCCCTGTCCGCATCGTATGCCATCGCTATGATTGCAAAATATGCCTGCGCGCTGCGGGACGAAGGTTTGTCGGCGAAACAGATCGTTGCTGAAATTGAACGGTTTAAAGGACGGGTGAAGCTGGTTGCTGTGCTTGATACGCTGGAGTATCTGCAGCGTGGCGGACGCTTGCCTAAAGCTGCCGCTCGTTTGGGCGAGGCTGCGAAGCTGAAGCCTGTTGTGGTGATTACAGAAGAGGGAGAGGTGGGCCTTAGCACGGCGGTGCTTGGGCGGAAGCGTGCCCTTGATACGCTATTGAAGAAAGTTGCCAAATACTCGTTCGATGATTCTTTTCCAGCCATTCCCATCTATTCTTACGGCACGAAAACGTGTGAAAAGATGGAGGGCGAGTTGGCAGACGCTGGAATGAGCTTATCCGACAGGCATCAAATCGGATTCGTAATTGGCTCCCATATTGGTCCAGGCGCCTATGGCATCGTCTTCGTCGAAAGTGAATAGCTAAGCCGCGCTAGCCGTTACTCGGTAAAAAGTTTACTAAGGCTAATTCTTCGCACCACCGTTCTTTTGGACGGGTATTATGAGCATAGATAAACTAGCACCTTTTCGCACTGCAAAAGGGTTGTCGAGAAGAATCGAGGGCTCCATAATGCGTTTTCTCAGCGAGGACACTACCGTATTAGCGGGATACGGGTTTGATGAAAAAGGACCGTACCTCCTGATCAACGATGTTGAAAAGGCGGCTCAGTATCGCTTTAGCGTGAGAAACAGGACGTTTACTATGAAGCGGTTGCCTGAACGCTATTGCGTTGGCAGGTTTGATCTGCTTACACATCGGAAGAGCGTATGTCCCTTGCGGGTGGAGTTGCTCCCATCGGAGAAAGACGGCATGTGTCCCGCCTGCAAGGAAGCAACAGGGTTTAACCCGTCCTTCTATTACGCTGAAGCGGTTTCGCCGCAGCAGCGCGTCTATAACGAAACCCCCCATTACGTATATCTTGCATATTTCTCTAAACAGCATATAAAAGCGGGCATTTCATCGGAAACGAGAGGCATAGAGCGTTTGCTGGAGCAGGGAGCACGGGCAGCTTGTGTTGTTGGACGTTTCTCCAATGCGTATGAAGCTCGCAATTTGGAGGCTGCGCTGTGTGCTCAGCCGCAGATTCTGGAAACCATGCGTGCGTCGGTAAAAGCGCGGTTGCTCGCGGAGGAACCTTATAACCCAGTGGAAGCGTGTGAGGTGCTAGAGAACAAGTTGAGCTCTTTGGCGCAGATCGATGAGGCTATCCAGGCGGGGTTTTCGCCAAAGGAAGCCGCGCAGGATCTTTCGCGTTATTATTTCGGCGGTCCTTCGCCTGATGTCAGTGAATTGCAGTTGCCGAATGGGCACGAAAACGAATGCGCGGGTGAATGTCTTGGGATGGTCGGCGATAAGGTGGTTATGCGGCAGGGTAATTTTGGGTATGTGGTATCCCTTAAAGAGTGGGTTGCCCATGCGATCGACCTCTTAGAGGGGGAGATCGGTTTCGAATACCAATCCGCGCCACAGCAGATTTCTTTGTTCTAGTTCTGAGTGCCCGATGTTTGCAGGGCTTTGCTTTAAGCGTCGTTCCGGTTTTGGGCGGCGCTATTTATTTTCTCAAAGACGCTTCGCCGGAAACGAGGCTTTTGGAAAGTTCAGCTAGGCGTTTGGCTGAAAGATGCTTTCCTTCTTTAACCCACTGCTGATAGAGGGCTATTGCGGTGTTGCAGCTGAACATGAGAACAAGGGAGATTTCGGCTGCGGAAAGACGACCGAACTTCCGAGTGTTTATGCGTTGAAGCTCGGTCAGTCGGGCAATGAGCGTACTGCTGATGATATCCGAGCCGGTACCGCATACCAAGCATTCGTAAACGGGATTGCGGTTTCCCTCATCACAGAGATGGAGGAGCAGTTCAGCAACGAACTGCTCATTGTTCTCGGGCAGATTGAGTCCTTCGACTTTGCTGAGAAATGATTCGAAGAAGACATCGAGGTATTCCTGGACAAGGTTTTCAAGTGCGGGGTAATGGCGGTAGAACGTCTTTTTGCCGATGCGCGCTTGGCGGCATAGTTCAGCAACGGTAATAGACTCTAGTGCTTGCTTGCTGGCGAGTTCTTCAAAGGATTCATGGATGGCCTCGAGGGTCTTAACGATGCGAAGATCGGTGGCATTGGCCATTCGTTTCTCCTTTTTGTTTCCGGATGGTTTTCGGTTTCTTTGACTCATGGTACCTAATAACACTGCAGGATTGGATCTATATGATGAATAACACATAGGTATATTAAGCTATTAGAGTATCGTAATTAATTAAAATACCAGGTAAACCATATGATACTGGTGTGCATACGATGCTGATTTGGGCATAAAAAGAGGGCAGCCGTCTGACTGCCCTCAATAGGGGTAGGAGGGGTAAACCAAGATGCTTGTGTGGATTATTCCCCGGTTGCATTTTCTAGGGCTTCAGACAAAAGAGCGTCTACGTTTGCTCCGACTACGTCTAAGCCGGCAGCGCTTACGCATTCCGATTCCTCGATGCCATACAAACGGGCAAGAACGGCGATGTTCTGGTAGCCGCAGTCGGCTTCATCGGGAAGCATGCCTCCTCGAGTGGTGACATAGGTGAGCTTGTCTGCCCTGCAGAGTCCAATGGGCCCATGCTCGCTGTAGAGGTAGTTGATCCCCACTACGTCGATGTGCTCGATGTACGTTTTCAGCGAGGCTGGGTAGCTGGAAGCCCAAAAGGGGGCTGCTATAACGATGCGATCGGCATCGCGGAACTGACGGGCGTAGGCGAATACCTCGTTATCGAATTCCCCCTTCTGCTCCAATGTCTGGCGTGCATTGAGCGTTTTGGTAGTAAGTGGGGCGAGGTTTTCTTCTTCCAGAATGACCTCGGTAACCTCGAAGGGCTCTTTCCGTTGCATTGCCTCTATAACGCCTCTGGCAAGCTTCAGAGAGCGGGAGGTTTCGCGGTTTACGCAGGCGTTTACAAATAGCAGCTTCTTCATGGATCCCTCTTCCGTTTGTTCGACACGAGAAAGCCCCTTTAGCGTAACGCTAAAGGGGCTTTCGTGATTTAGCTAGTTGCGTTTAGGATTGGATGACCATTGGGCAGTTATGCCTGTCGGTAATGGCGCAGGAAGTCGTCCAGGTTGGTCATGCATTCGCTAAGCACTTCGATGCGTGGTAAATACACTACGCGGAAATGGTCGGGCTGCTGCCAATTAAAGCCCTTGCCTGGCACCAGCAAGATCTTCTTTTCGTGCAGCAAATCAAGAGCAAATTGTTCATCGTTGGTGATGTTGAATTTCTTCGCGTCGATTTTCGGGAAGATGTAGAAGCCGCCCTTGGGCTTTACTGCGGTGATGCCATCAATGCTGTTAAGGGCGTTGTACACGTATTCGCGCTGTTCGTATACGCGTCCGCCGGGAACTACATAGCTTTCTACGCTCTGATGCCCCCAAAGCGCCGTCTGGACGATGCTTTGCGCTGGAACGTTGGAGCACAGGCGCATGTTCGAGAGCATGTCGATTCCCAGGATAAAATCGCGGGCACAGTTGCGGTTGCCAGAAAGAACCATCCATCCAATGCGGTAGCCGGCGATCATGTGGCTCTTGGATAGGCCGCTGAAGGTGATGCAGAACAGGTCGGGTGCCATGCTGGCGATGGATACATGCTCTTCGCCATCGAAGACCAGGCGGTCATAAATCTCATCAGAGAAGATCATAAGCTGATGCTTGCGAGCTACATCGACTATCTCTTGCAAAACTTCGCGCGGGTACAGCGCACCTGTGGGGTTGTTGGGGTTGATGATAACGATGGCTTTGGTGCGTGGTGTGATTTTGCTTTCGATGTCTTGGATGTCGGGGTACCACTCTGCCTGCTCGTCGCAAATGTAATGCACGGGATTGCCTCCGGCAAGGGTTGCGCAAGCCGTCCAAAGTGGGTAGTCGGGGCTTGGGATAAGGATCTCGTCGCCATTATCGAGAAGAGCCTGCATGCACAGGTTGATAAGCTCGCTCACGCCGTTTCCCGTATAAATGCTGTCCATATCTACATTGGGAAGGCCTTTGATCTGGGAGTATTGCATGATGGCCTTGCGGGCGCTGAAGAGTCCCTTCGAATCGCTGTACCCTTCGCAGTCGGGCAGCTGATGGCGCATGTCTTGGACAACCTCGTCGGGGGTGCGGAAACCGAAAGGAGCAGGGTTGCCAATATTGAGCTTTAGGATGCGCATGCCCTGGCGCTCCATGCGTGCTGCTTCGTCCACGACTGGGCCTCGAACGTCGTACAAGACGTTGTCGAGCTTGGAGGATTTCTTGAACTGACGCATAGGTGCACTTCCTTCTGTGGTGGCTGGAGCGGTATCTCGTGTTTGTTCGTTGCTGGATTCCGTGGTGTTGTTTTTGGTGGCTGCAGTGGCCGAAGGCTCGGGTTGGGCGGGTTTGCCCTCGTGTGTTTCGCCTTTGGCAAGCCATGCCGCAGAAACGTTCAGTGTTTGGGCTAGCGCCGTCATAACATCGGGACGGGGAATTGTTTTTCCGCTTACATATTGGCTCACCTGGCTTTTACCCAGTTTGAATCCAAAGGTTTCAGCGGCATGGATAAGGTCGGTTTGCTTCATGTTTTCGCTGTTCATGGCAGCTTTAAGACGATCGGAAAACGTTTGCTGAGCCACGTTGTCTCCTTTGGTTCAAACTATCTTTGAACTATTTTTGGCGCTTACATGAATAGTTCAATTTATTGAAGGATAGCATGCTATTAAATTGAACTGAAGGAGATATCGGTAAATTAAATTGAACTTTTGCTAGTAAAAAAGCGGACGGCAATGCGCCGCCCGCTTTGTAGAGATCGATGACTCCGCTATTCTGCGTGCATCAGGTTAGATGGGAAAATGGTACCTGTCCCTATTGTCCCATTATTCCTGCAGGCCCTCGATGTAGTTGATCAGGTCGCCTACGGTTTCCAGGTCTTCGGGCTCGCCGAACTCGATGCCGCATTCGTCTTCCAAATCGCAGATGAGTTCAACCATGTCCAAGGAATCAATACCCAGGGAATCGAAGGTGGAATCTTCGGTAACCTGCTCGGGTTCGATGTCGAGGTTGTTGTTAAGAAGGGTGGTGATGGTGTTCATGATATCCATGATGAGAGTCCTTTCGTAGTGCGGTAAAACGCGAGCACATTGTACCCGATTACGGCGCATCAACCAGCGAAAGAGCGAGATCCTAACGAATTAGCATCGAGGGGAATGGCAAAGTGAATATGGCGGAGACGTGTGCGAATCGAACACACCTGAGACGTTCTGCGCGCCTCTCAGCGGCTTTGAAGGCCGTGGGGCCCACCAGGACCCATCCGTCTCCCTATAGAAACCGTGCTCATATTACCTTTTCAGGAACGAGAAACCAGCTTTTTGCCGCTTAATTCGGCGATCGGCAAAAAGCTGGACAGGCGGCTTTTTATCTGTTTAGCGAATAGAGGGGCGATCGTTATTTACGCTAAGCTTCTTTCATCTCCCGATCGTTTTGTGATGTGTTTCTCGTCAAAGTATTCAAGAAGGGGAATGGCATACTTGCGGCTTGTGCCCATCGCGTCTTTGAGCTCGGTTGCCGTGGCGCTTCCTTTTTCCTGCAGGCATTTCACGGTTGCCTCCTGCAATTGCTGTAGCGATTCTGCGGTAAAGCAGTAGGTTTTGTTCACGCGCAATGCCCTTCCTTGTTGCTCAAGCGCCAAGAGCGCTTTGCGGCCTTGCGCGGCATCGAGCCCTGCTTCCTTGAAAGCATCCTCGACGGGAGGCGGGGTGGTGCCATGCGAATGCAGCGCGGTGTAGAGGGAATCGGCTGCTTGCTTTTCCAAATTGCGAGCACCGGCGCCCGCCTTCGGGTGGCTGACTTCGTTTTTCTCAAGAACGAGCTTTCCCGTTGCGATGGCTTCTTCCAGCAATGCCCTGAAGCATTCGTCTGGCAGATGACGCGGATAGCGCTGTTTGAGGGTGTTGATTGCCATGCCAGTAGCTGCTGGTTCGTTTGCGTGGAACGCAACCAGGATATTCTCCATGGCCATGATGTGTCGTTGAACTGTGGTGCGCTTGGCCCAGAGCTCATGGTTCGTTCCCAATGATGTGTACTCGGGCCGTTTGGCGGTTTCGACCTCCGATTCAAGCAGCTCGACAATGCGCTGAGCGGGGATGTTGGCAATGCGAGAAATCTCTGTTGCGGAGATGGGGATATCATACGAATCGATAATTGCATGGCTAATGGCAAGATTGTCGCTTTCGATCAGGGCGGCCAAAAGCGAGCGGTCTGCATCTTTCAGATTCGTTCGGTGATGAGGGATGCTGTTAAGGACGGTTCCGCCGCCAATAACGCGAACTGGTGAAAATGATCGGATGATAAACCGGTCGTTGCGTGAAACGGGCAAGGGTACGTCAAGGCGTATTTGCGCGAAAGCGGTTTGGCCGGGGGCCAGTTCGCTGAGTCCGTCCATCAAAAGAAGGCGCCCCGTTACCTCTCGGGTGCCATGGGCAACGTGCACAGTCGATCCGCTTTCTAGCGGTTTTGCTTGCGTGCTGGTTGCGGGCAGGTAGGTAAACTGGGCGTCGAAGCGGTTGCTCGCTTCCAAAGTGCCTGGTGTTACCAGGAAATCGCCAGGATCAAGGTCTTCTTTCTTAACACTAACCAGATTCAATGCAGTGCGATTGCCGGCAAGGCTTTCCTGGACATCTGACCCATGAACCTGCACCGATCTTACGCGCGTGAGGATACCCGAAGGTACCACTTCGAGTTCCATGTCGGGTTCAACGGATCCCTGCCATAGGGTTCCTGTTACAACCGTGCCAGCGCCTTTGATGGTGAATACGCGATCGATGGGAAGACGGACGGGGCCTTCTTTGGCGGTGCTTCTTAGCTCTTGCGCCTGATTTGCAAGAACGCTCTTCAGCTCATCGAGCCCTTGGCCCGTCCGCGCAGAAACGGGAACAAGTGGGGCATCGGCAAAGGATGTTCCCTCTAAGCCTGCTCGTATTTCTTCGCTGACCAGCTCAATCCATTCTTCATCTACGAGATCGCATTTGGTAAGGGCAATAACGCAGTTGGTGATGCCGAGCAGCTGAAGGACAGCGGTATGCTCGCGTGTTTGGGGCATGATTCCGTCATCGGCGGCTATGCACAAAAGAGCAAGGTCGATGCCCGAAGCACCGGCAATCATTTGCCGAACAAAGCGCTCGTGCCCCGGCACGTCTACCACGCCAAGAGACGTTCCGTCGGGAAGGGGGAGACGGGCAAATCCCAATTCAATGGTGATTCCCCTGCGCTTTTCTTCGGCAAGGCGGTCTGGGTCGGTGCCGGTAAGTGCTTCGATCAGCGTTGATTTGCCGTGATCGATATGGCCAGCAGTGCCGACGATAAGGGGGCTTTCGCTTTTATGGTGTGCCATGGGGAACTCCAAACTAATGAGAGCGAGCAAGGAAGCTTGCGAGCGCTGCGGCGATTTCTTCGACCTCTTCGTTGTTCATGAGGGTTCGCGCGTCGAAGAGCAGTTTTTCTCGGTTGATGCGGGCAATGATGGGGGTGCGACGGTTTTGGGCAAGGTAGGCGGCGCACTCTTGTGCGCTCCAACCTGAGGGTTCGATTTCGACCGCATAGGAGGGGACGTCGTACATAGGAAGAGAGCCGCCTCCTGCGCGCGCGATGCTCGTCACAACAGAGGCAACGCACGATCCTTCGGGGACCGAAGCAGAAACTGCTTTGCGTAGCGATTCTGCCTGAGCTGCCACTGTTTCGGCAGGTGCGGTGAGCATATGCAGGGTGGGTATGCTCTCGTGCGCCTTTTCGGGGTCGAGGTACAGGCGAAGGGTGGCTTCGAGTGCGGCAATGGTCATTTTGTCGAGACGCAAAGCACGTGCTAGTGGGTTTTTCTTCAAGCGGTCTATCAGGCGCTTGTTGCCAACGATTATGCCTGCTTGCGGGCCGCCGAGCAGCTTGTCTCCCGAGAAGGAAACCAGGTCGCACCCTTCAAGCGCTTCGGTTACTGTGGGTTCTCCGTATCCCTCGAGACCTCGTAGTGGCAGGAGCATGCCAGAGCCAAGATCCTCATACACCAGAAGGTCTTCTTCACCGGTGCTGCTTCTGCGCTCGTTTTCGCGAGCGGCGATCGTTTTCAGTTCTTTTGCCTGCACCGATTCGGTAAAGCCGATAAGGCGATAGTTGGAGGTATGGACCTTCAGCAGCATTGCGGTTTCGGGTGTGATGGCGCGTTCGTAGTCGGAGGGGTGGGTTTTATTGGTGGTACCCACTTCGACCATGTGCGCATTAGAGAAGTCCATGATATCGGGGATGCGGAACGAGCCGCCTATCTCGATGAGCTCGCCGCGGGAGATAACCGCTTGACGGCTGCGGGCGAATTCGTTGAGCACCATCATCACGGCTGCAGCATTGTTGTTAACCGCAATTGCTGCCTCTGCTCCAGTGAGGGTGCATATCAGCTCTTCGCAGTGGGAATGTCTGCTGCCGCGCTGCATGGTGGAAAGGTCATATTCTAGGGTGGAATAGCCCTTTGCTGCGTTTTCGACGGCTTCCACTGCTTGTGGCGCGAGGGCGCTTCTTCCCAGATTGGTATGGAGTATCACGCCCGTTGCATTGATTACATGTTTGAGAGAGGGCTCAGCCTGTGCCTGTAGGCGACGGAGCGTTCCGTTCGCTATTGCTTCTTCCGCGGGCACAGTGTTGCTTTCGAGGATTATGGTGCGGGCTGCTTCTATTTCCTTACGAATGCAGTCGACTACCAGTTCGTGAGGAAAGGTCTCCATCGGGACGGACCGAGAAAGCATGGTGAGCACTTCATCTACAGCAGGAAGAGCTCTTAGGGCTTTGAGCTGGAGTTCTGTTGGCATAGTTTGCAACCTCTTCTGTGTTTGGTCGGTTCAAACCCAAGTGTGGGGAGTGTATTCAAGCGCACATTATAAGAAGCTTCGTAATTGGCGGGGCTTGTTTTCCCATTAGTGGGCAATTTGAGGCACTGAAGTGAAAAGTTGGCGTGACAATCAAGCGTCAATGGGTATAATCAGCGCGGCAAAAGCATGATGTCCAGCTGTTTTCTGCCTTTGAGCTGGGCACGATGTCTTTGCCTTCTTTGCCCGATCGGGTTTTTACTGCACTTGATTCTGCTCCAAGTGCCATCTTTTCTGCATGCCCGCCTGTGTGGTGGGTTTCCTGTTGTGTTGGGTAAACTGTGCCATTCCCCAATTCGGCATTAGCAGTTTTATCCCTTTCCCCCTCAATGAAGGAGACTTGCGTGAACTCTGAGACTAAAGAACGAGTAATTCTCGTTGTATGCGGTGTTGTTGCCGCTGCCGTTGCGATTACGCTCGCTTCAAACGGCAATCCAGGCAATATGGCTATTTGCATCGCTTGCTTTGTTCGTGACACCGCTGGCGCCATGAAACTGCAGACCAATGAAACGGTGCAGTACTTGCGCCCTGAAATCATCGGCATCATCGTTGGTGCTTGCGTCATGGCTTTCGCGAACAAGGAATTTAAGGCCACTGCCGGTTCTTCCCCTTTTACCCGCTTTGTCCTTGGCTTTGTGATGATGATCGGCTGCCTGATCTTCTTGGGCTGTCCGCTGCGCATGGTTCTGCGCATGGCGGGCGGCGACCTTAACGCTTGGGTTGCTCTTATTGGTTTTGCTGCCGGTATCGGTGTTGGTGTTCTGTTCTTGAAGAAGGGCTTTTCGCTGGGTCGTGCTGAGGCGGTCAAGAAAGCAGAGGGCCTTATTCTTCCCGTTATCGTTGTTGCCGTGTTCATTTTGAGCATCACCACTACTGTGTTTGCCGTTTCCCAGTCGGGTCCGGGCAGCATGCATGCCCCAGTTGTTCTTTCCATCATCGGCGGTATTGCCTTTGGTGTTATTGCGCAGCGCACTCGTCTTTGCTTTGCAGGTGGCCTGCGTGACACCTTCCTGGTACGCGATGGTTGGGGCTTAGTTGTGATCGGCATCCTGTTTGCCGGTGTGCTTGCTTACAACCTTGTTTCCGGTCATTTCAACCTTAGTTTTGCCGATCAGCCTATCGCTCATATCGATGCCCTTTGGAATATCTTGGGCATGTTTGTTGTGGGCTTTAGCGCTACGCTTTTGGGCGGCTGCCCCCTGCGCCAGATGGTATTGGCTGGTTCCGGTTCCGGCGATTCGGCTGTAACGTTTATCGGTCTTCTGGTTGGAGCGGCATTTGCCCACAACTTCGGCATTGCTTCTAGCCCCAAGGGCGTAACCGAGGCTGGTCAGATTGCCACCGTAGTTTGCATCGTTGTGCTGTTCGTCATTGCCGCTGTTAACCTCAAGCGTGCGCGTTCGTAAAGGAGCTAAAAAATGGTTACCGTAGACGCAAAGGGCCTGTTTTGTCCTGAGCCATTGATGATGACTCAGGATGCCTTGAAGAAGAATCCCGGCGAACAGGTGGTCGTGGAAGTTGATAGCGCAGCCCCGCGCGATAACATCCTGCGTCTTGCCCGTCGCAAGAAGCTGAATGCCACCGTCGATGAAAAAGATGGCGTGTTCACCATCACTATCGGCTAACGAATTGTAGCTTTGTATGCCCCGATCAGCGCCTTGCTTCCAAGGATAGTCTGGTCGGGGCTTTTCTGTACCATTGAGTGGCGGTTGCTATATGCGCCCATGTTCAGCTTTGCCCGAAGCCATGATCGCATGTTCGCTGCTCACGTTCACACCGAAAGAAAGAGCGAGGAAACTGACAGGTCGATAGAGGCCTGGCGGTGTTTTCCCTCGCGAGAAGGGAGCAACTGATGGCAGATAATCATGAAATGTGGAAGAGCCTGGGCATGGATCTGGAAACGCACGATCAGCTCTGTGCTGTTCTTCCCACCGCATTTGGCGATGTGTATTTGAGCCAGGAAAACCGCCCAGAGGGAATGGCTTTCTACGATTTCGTCGTTTCCGACATTCACGGCATCCGACCCGCAGAACTCATCGAGCTTCAAAAGGCGGGCGGCAAGGTGTTCGGTACTTTTTGCGTGTATGTCCCCGATGAGGTGGTAATTGCATGCGGTGGGGCTGTTACCGGTTTGTGCGGCGGTTCGCAGTTCTGGGTACCTGAAGGCGGAAAGGTACTGCCCGCTGACACTTGTCCGCTGGTCAAGGCTTCGTTGGGCGCGCACTTTGGCAAAACCTGCCCTTACTTCAGTGTTGCCGACATGTACGTGGGTGAAACCACCTGCGACGCTAAGAAGAAGGCCTATGAGATCCTAGGTGCTGACAAGCAGACTTACGTTATGGACATGCCTCAGATGAAGCGTGCCAAGGACATTGAGAAATGGACGGGCGAAATCGCTGAGTTTGCTCGTGAAGTCGAGCGCGTGACCGGCAATGAGCTTACCGCCGAAAAACTCGCTGATGCCATCAAGGTTGTCAATGCCAAGCGCCGAGCTCTGGCGCGTGTCTTTGCGGCAACCAAGAACAAGGACTGCATTCCTATTTCTGGTAAGGACCGCCTGCTCATGACCCAGATTGCATTCTTCGACGATCCGGAGCGTTGCGCTCAGAAGGCAAACGAACTCGCCGATGAGCTTGAGCAGCGCATTACCGACGGGGTAAGCGTGTTCCCTGAGGGAACCAAGCGTATTCTGATTACCGGTACGCCCATGGCTATCCCCAATTGGAAACTTCATCACGTTATCGAAACCAGCGGTGCAGCCGTGGTTTGCGAAGAGATGTGTACGGGAACGCGCTACTTTGAGCACTTGGTTGACGAAACCCAAACCACCATCGAGGGTCAGTTCCAGGCAATCTCTGAGCGCTATATGAAGAACAATTGTGCTTGCTTCACGCCTAACGCCGGTCGAATTGACGATATCATCCGTCTGGCGCGCGAGTACCAGGTTGATGGCGTTATCGATGCCAACTTGAAGTTCTGCACAACCTACAATGTAGAGAAGTCTTCGGTCGCCGCTGCTCTCGAGGCGGAAGGCATTCCTTGTCTTGATCTGGAAACCGACTATACCGACAACGATGCTGAACAGCTGCGCACGCGCATCCAGGCATTTGTTGAGATGCTTGGCTAGTTGAGCCTTGCCGGGTGGGCTGTTTCGCCCACCCGGTTTTCGTTTGTTCAGAAAGGGGGATCATGCTGGGGATAGGAATAGATATCGGCTCAACTGCGACGAAGGTCGCTGCTGTGAATGAGCTGGGAGCTGTTCTTGACTTGTGGATGAACCCGACTGGTTTCAGTAGTGTTGAGGCAGCCAATGCCGCCAGGGCGCACCTTGAAGGAGCGGGTTTGCTCGCTCAAGAGCATGCTGTGGTTGCCACGGGGTACGGTCGCAACGCTGTTTCTTATGCTGACAAGGTTGTTACCGAAATCACGTGCCACGGAAAAGGCGCTGCGTGTCTGTTTGGTCCCGATGGAGCGGTGATAGACGTTGGCGGCCAAGATACGAAGGTTATTTGGCTATCCAATGGTGTGGTGAAAAAGTTCCTGATGAATGATAAATGCGCTGCGGGAACGGGGCGTTTTTTGGAGATTATGGCTGATAGGCTTGCGGTAAGTCAGCTCGAGCTGGCCGATTTGGCACGTGTCGGTAAGCCCACCGCGATTTCAAGCATGTGCACGGTGTTCGCTGAGAGTGAGGTTATTTCCCTTGTTGGAAGAGGGGAACCCCGCGAAAACATCGCCCGTGGAGTAATCGATTCGGTTGTTGGCCGTGTTGCCGCTATGGCATCGGGTACGAAAGGGATGTCCGTTTATCTTACCGGTGGTCTTTGCTCTAACGAATTCATCATCGAGTGCCTCTCTTCTGCCCTCGACGCTACGGTGAAAACCTGTCCTGAAGCCCGCTATGCAGGTGCTATTGGGGCTGCTCGTATTGCGGCTGGTGTTGCGTAATGCCGGCAAAGGATGCATGTTATGTGCTTGTTCGCACGAGCACCGAGGCTTTTGATCTGTATGAGCGCATAAGGGATGCAGGTGTGCCCGCAAGGGTTGCTCCTGCCCCTCATGGTATGCAGGCGTGCTGTGGCACTTCGGTGATGCTCGAGCCAGCCGAAGTGGAGCGTGCGCGTGCTGTTATTGACGAGGCGCCGTATCCCATTGAGCGGATTGTACGTGTTGCGGGTGCGGTCGACCCCTTTCGCGACAAGTTCTGTTAAGGGAGTCTCGCCCTCGATGTTGCTGTCCCCACCGTTTCCTAGGCGGAGTTTACCGCTTTGAGCGGTTATGGCGCTGCCTTGTGGAGTAGGGTTGTTTTCATGATTATTGTTGCTTTCCATACCACGGCTGACGCATTTGGGTTTGAGGAGATCGCCAAACGCTACGGCCTCGAAGGACGCTTGGGCACTATTCCTCGGAGCATTTCAGCTGGTTGCGGTTTTGCCTGGCTTATCGAACGGGGCTCCAAGGAAAAGCTCCAGCGGTTCATTGTCCAGCGGGGACTTGAGTACGAAGGGATTTACGAACAATGAGGATCCTGAATGTCACCGCCCAAAAACCAGATAGCACGGGCAGCGGCGTATATTTGGCTGAAATGGTGCGTTGCGAGGTAGCTGCTGGTCACAGCGCCGCAGTTATCTGCGGTATTGCCCCCGGCGATCCGCTGCCATTTCCTGATGGCGTAAGCGCGTATCCGGTTCACTTCGAAACAGATGAGGTGCCGTTTCCCGTATGCGGCATGTCGGACGAAATGCCCTATCGCGCAACTCGCTATCGCGATATGGACGATCGGATGGTTTCTTGTTTTCGAGCTGCTTTTGCAAAGAGAATCAAGCGGGCTGTAGAGGAATTTTGCCCCGATGTGGTGGTGTGCCATCACTTGTACCTGCTCACTTCTTTGGCGCAAAGCATGATTTCGGATATTCCGGTATTCGCCATCTGCCATTCCACTGATCTTCGTCAAATGCGTTCGCATGGCCTTGAACGCGATGCCATCATCGAAGGCATTCGTTCGCTGACGGGCATTTTCGCTCTCCACGGTGAGCAGCGCAGTGAGATCATCGATTTGTACGGATGCGAACCGTACAACGTTCAGGTATTGGGCACCGGGTACAACTCCTCGGTGTTTAAGGCTTCTTCTCTGCAATCGCAGGAAGAAGGCGAGCTTTCCCTTCTATACGTTGGCAAGATTTGGGAAAAGAAGGGCGTTGGGTGTTTGCTTAACGCCATCGACCAAGTTAAGATCCCCGAGAAAAAGTTGAGTCTTTGCTTGGTGGGCGGGCACAACGATGCTGCCGAATATCAGCGCTTTACCCAGCAGGCGGCTGCCTGCAGTACTGCTGTTGAATTTGCGGGCCGCCTTGAAACGCATGAACTGGTGCGCGCCTATCAGAATGCCGACATCTTCGTGCTTCCGTCCTATTTTGAGGGGCTGCCTCTGGTTGTTGTCGAGGCGCTGGCTTGTGGTTGCCGTGTTGTGGTAAGCGATCTGCCTGGCATTCGTCCGTGGCTCGAGGGACATGTCCCCGATGCGCCTGTGGTATTCGTGCGTCCGCCTCGTATGCGTACGGCTGACGACCCTTACCCTGAAGAACTGGGTCCCTTCTCCGATCGCATTGCGCATGCCATTAAGGAGGCGGCACATCTTGCTCCGTTCCAGGGCGACATGCACTCGTTGACATGGGAAGGCCTCACTGCTCGTTTTGTTTCTTTCGTTCGCCCATTTTGTAAGGGGTGATCTCCTTGATCTATTTCGACAATGCCGCTACTACGCTCATGAAACCGCCTGGGGTTGCTGATGCCATAGTGCGTGGCATCTCGTCTTTCGGCGGCGTAGGGCGTGGGGTGCATCCAGCATCCCTCGAAGCGGGTAGGGCCGTGTTCGAAGCTCGTCGTAGCGTGGCGCGCTTGCTTGGTGCACCTTCGCCCTCGTGCATTTCTTTTGCCCTCAATGCAACCATGGCGTTGAATATTGCCCTTCAGGGCTTGGCAACTCCCGGTTGTACGCTCGTCACCACAGCGGCTTCGCACAATTCCGTGTTGCGCCCCTTGAACCGTCTTCGTGACGAATTCGGGTGTGCGGTAAAAATTGCCTCGATCAAGCCTGATGGCAGCCTGGACTTCGGCGAATACGAGCGCATGCTTTCGGAGGGCAGTGTTCGCTATGTTGCGGCAACCCATGCGTCGAACCTTACGGGCGATGTATATGACGTTGCTCGTATGGTTCGGATTGCCCATAAGTATGGTGCCCTGTTTATTCTTGATGCCGCTCAAACCGCCGGGGCTCTTCCCCTGTCACAGGAAGAACTCGGCGCCGATGTAGTGTGCTTCACGGGGCACAAGAGCCTGTTTGGGCCGCAGGGTACGGGAGGCTTATGCGTATTACCCGACCTCGATATTGCTCCTTTGGTGGAAGGTGGGTCGGGAACCCATACGTTCGACGAGCGCCATCCGCGATTCATGCCAGAAGCGCTTGAGGCAGGTACGG